>JAAUPO010000234.1 GCA_012033095.1 Synechococcaceae cyanobacterium RL_1_2
AGTTTCAGTGATTTTTTAAAATTTTTATTCTCAATAAAAGCTTGTTTAACTTTGCTTATTGCGAAAAAAGGGGAGTATGCGTTTTCCCTGGGGATGAGGGCGATTGACAAAAATGGGTTGCTCCCATCCTATGATGGTAAATATTTAGACTGCAATTTTGTACGTTAATTCGACCCACCATGGCCTGCGGGGGTACAGGTGACCTCAGAGATCGCATATTCAGGCTGCTCCGGATCGGCGATCAAGCGACGGACTTGACAACTTGTTTGGAGATAAAAAGGGGTCTGCGATCGCGGTTGGGGGCCAGACCATACCGCTTTAAACACAATCACCGTAATATCAAATTGGGTGGGTTGGGGTTCTAGGGTAAAAGTCCACAATTCTTGTTCTTGGGGGGTAGCTTCCACCACTTTGAGAAATTTTGGCCGGAGGAGCATTCGGTAAGTTATCTTCGATTATTTCAGTAACTTGGTCTTGGAGAGATTCAGGGGAAGTAGGGGTAATGGAGCTAGGGTCTTTCTCTGTGAGGGATTGCACCCGATTATCAATAATTTGTTGAACATTGCTATTGGTTAAACTGCCCACCACCTCTGTCCAAGGTTGATTATGCCAACGATCGATTAAATCATTGCCCATTAAATTAAGTAATTGGTTCGGCCACAGATTACCAGAACCTACTCCCCATTTCACCACCGCTGGACTCGATCGCAAACTAAAGCTGCCTAGGGTATCTAGGTTTTGCCGCCATCGATCGGTCATTAAACCAAAATATAACCAACAAAAAATCAATCCATGGAGACACAAAATTAAAATGACATCGTATTTTTCTTGGTCGCTTAAGGTTTTTGAGCTTAAATTTTCTCCAAAAAATTTAGGGATAATCATCAAGATCCCAGCCAAGATGGGATAAATTAGCAACAAAAATTTTAACCCGGTGCCGGAGGGAAAAATATCAGTGGCGGGAATATATAGGCAAAGCACAATCACCCACGGAGCTAGGGGCAAACTTTTTTCTAACCATAACCACACCAACGCGATCGATAAATATAACCAACCACTCCACCCCGTTAAGCCCTGGACAAACTCCCGGCCTAGACTTGGCCGTAAAAGCATCGTGATTCCTGAGACCCCCCAGGAAAATAAACCCAACCACACCATGGTTTGCCAAGAATAGCCCCTAGGTGGATTTAGTAGCGTAATGACCGTGGTAATGGCCGTGCGCCAAAAATCCTTAAATTGTTTCACCCTAGTGTTAGTAGATAAATAAAAATTAAATTGGTAGTATAGCCACTAATATTACCTAAAGTAACACTGATTATTTGTTCGCGATCGTTATCCTTTAAACCCCGAAGTAAAGATTTTTTTTCAAGTTGGGCATTAATTACATTTTCCGCACTTTCTACCCCTGAAAAATCCGTTTCTAACCATTCCCAAAATTCTAGGATTAAAAACTCTAGGATCGCGGTGATTAACCCTAGGACAATAATTACAAATAATCCTAAAGTTGGCATTGATAAATCCATGGTTCCAATGTACGGACTAAAATAACCAAAACAAGCATAGTTAATGATTTGTAGTTTTAAATCTCTACCCAAAAAAGGATATAAAATAAAAAATATTAACCATAAACTTAAACTAGAGCTAACGTTAACAATTAATGATAAGCGTAAACTTCTTTGTTTGGTTTCTTTTAATTTCCAATAAAAAATTCTTGCTTTTGTACACGTATTAACCAGAATAAATAATATTTGTATAATAACAATTTTTAATGGAATTAAATACCACATAGGTTAATTAAAATATTAAACCCAATAGGTTTTGCTCATCACAGTAACTACTTTCAAGATTAATGGTTTTAACGATTTTAAAGTAATTACTTGTAATTGATTTAACCGATTGATCGATGGAAGTTACGAAAAAAAATTTCCTAAACTATTTAAGTTAACTATTCGCGATCGTGCCATCGGGCATGGTCGTATTTTTCAAAATTGCCCGACTCAAGTCCACTCCATTTAAATTCGCGTCCCTTAAATTCGCGTCCCTTAAATTCGCATCCTCAAGGTTAGCTCCTTCTAAATTGGCTTCCGTTAAATTAGTACCCCAAAGATAGGCCCCAGTAAGATTAGCCTCTTTCAAATTTGCTTGGGATAGCTGGGCTAAATTAATTTTCGTTTGCCTTAGATCCGCATTAATTAAATTCGCTTCTGTCAAATCAATGCCAGAAAGATCCGCCTGGAAGAGATGGGCCCCTTTCAAATTACTAAAATGTAAATTAGCTTTTTGCAAACTCGAATTTTCCAATTCCGCTCCCATCAAAGAAGATTCCTCTAGATTGACCCCCACTAGATGGGAATTATTTAACTTAGCTGCATTTAACCTAGTCTGCTCCATACTAAAGCCATCTAAAACCCGTTCTTCCAAATAAATGCCGTTTAGAAAAGCTCCTTTAAGTTGAACATCATTTAATTGAGCTCGCTTAAGATTAGCCCCACTTAATCTAGCTCCTTTCAAATTACACCAATTAAGGTTAGCCATTTCCAAATTGGCACCCCTAAAGTTAGCTCCTTGAAGATTCGCTCCACTCAAATTAGTTTTATATAAATCCGCTTTGAAAAAATTTACTGCCTTTAAATCAGCCCCACTTAATTTCGTTCCGGTCAAAATCGCACTGTCTAATTTAGCCGATTCTAGGTTTGATTTGGTTAAATCAGTATCTACAAACTTGGCTGCTGTTGCCTTAGTAAACCTGAGATTTGCTCCATACATAAAAGCTTCATTAAAAATAGCTGCAACCAATAATGAACGCTCAAGGTTAATATTATCTAATAGGGCTGAACTAAAGTCTGTATAGGAAAATCACTATGGCTAAAAAATTGATTTTTAGCTCAATATATTTAAGATTTTGATTGGCAAAATTTCTTTGTCCGTCAGCATAAAGCTTTAATATTTCTACTGATTGCATAATCTTAAAGTTGTAAATAAAGGTAAATAATTTGATTTAATTATCTATAGAAAAAATGTTTTTTTTGCAAATTGTTACGGAAAAAATAAGGTTAATTCATGTCTATCAAATTCAATAAAATAACAAAAAATACAAGCGAAAAACAGTGATTGTATTTTAATTATATTGAATTATATTGTTGTCGAATTTCAGTTGTATTTAGGTTGAATTTGATTGAATAAAGTTTATTTTAAGTTTAATTTTTTTTTACAATTTATCTCATTTGTATATAGCCATTAATCAAGAAAAAATGAGCTTAAAATATTTAATTCTAATTATGATTGGTAGTGTTATTAGCAACTTTTCTTGATTCAAAAAGATTCAAAAACCTGAATATTGATGATTTTAGGATTATTCATTTAACAAACAATCAACCTGTCCTACAAACATCTTATAAATATTTATATTGAAATTGATATGTTTATTTTGACTATAAATAAATTCTATTAATTATAATTATTCAAGCTTAACAATTAATGCACAGCAGACGTTAAACTATGCAATTAAACGTTACAGTTTTGGTCTTTTTTCGTATGTTAAAGAAATGCCAACACGATCGCGTTTATTAACACCCTAACCCTAGGGAATAAACGCGATCGATCTAACGAATCCCCTAGGACATAATGGCGTAAATTCAGGCTCTAGTTCTCAAGTAGCAGTAAATAAGTAAATAGTATGGGAGCATTACGTCTTATCCCAAATCTGCCCAGGAAAATCAGGAAATTGTTGAAGCCATTAGAGGCTGTTTATAAAATCAATTGAATTTGCATTTTGCCCCCTAAGTCCCCCAAATTTGGAGATTTTTAATGATTTTTCAGAAATTTCTCCCCCAGCATTGGGGGCAGGTTAAAATTTAGGTGATTTCCCCCAGAATGGGAGAGCAAGGGGGGGCTTTTCAAACATCCTCTTAGGGAAAAGAGGGAAAAATACATTGTAAATCTACACCAAGCAATACCAGGGGGATCTCTGTTATCTGTAGCTGAAATTAATTGATTTAGTACATTTCATGGCTATGGCTGGTGTTTCTCCTTAGGCATAGACTGCCATTGCATCCAGGGTCGCCCGGACTTTAGCCACTTCATGGGTACGGAGTAGATCGCTCTTGCCTAGGGCTGCAAATACCGCAGTGAATACTTGGGCACTACGTACCTCCTCCCCAAATACCTCTAAGGCTGTGGGTACTTGGTTAAATACAGGAAAACCTAATTTTCTGAGGCGAAACGCACTAAGGAGGGTATCCAATTGATACTTCATACGATTAGATAAAAATTTACTTTGATAGTAAAAATTTTGGTAACTTGCCCCGATCGCAGGATCCAGGAAAATTTTAGTTACCCCCGCTTTAGTTGCCTTTTCCACCTCCCTTGCAAAAAGTCATACACCAGGGCTGTGGGATCATGGGCTGCATCAAAATCAAAATTAGTCACATCCCGGGCATGTTTCCCCTGGAGATAGCAAATAATAATACCTGCATCATGCTCGGCCACTACGTCATACATGGCTTCACTGTTTTCTGTACCCATAAAATTAATCACGTTAGCCCCCAACTCTAGGGTTGCCTTGGCTACTTCTGGGTAATAGGTTTCCACAGAACTAAGAATGTCCAATTCCTTAAAAGCCTTTAATACTGGAGTTAATTGCTTAATCTGGCTTTCGGCGGCGGTGCGGGCGGCGGTGCTAGCGGTGGCCTCGGTGCCAATGTCCACGATCGCTGCTCCCTGGGCAGTCAAAATTTTTCCCCGTTGGATAGATTGCTCTGGGGTATAACAGACCGCATGGTTCCACCATGAATCCTTAGACATATTGATGATGCCTAAAAGATAGGTTTCTGCTTCAAAATCAAAGGACGTATTCCCAATGGTAAATCCAGGCACTTTAGTGTGGTATTCACTCTTATGGTGCTCGTAGATTCGACAAATATCTTCTAGGCTAATCATAGAAATAATTCCAATTTGGCAAAAAAATAGATTTAAAATTTAACGTAATCTGGGCACCAGGGGGCAGGAATAATTAAAGGATGGTGCAGAAGTCTAGGGAGTGTCATCAATTAGCATTAAAACGTTGATCCTGAGCCAGGTTCAGAAAGTATAGTTTTAAACTGAAATCCTTAGCTAAGAACGTGTTTG
>JAAUPO010000235.1 GCA_012033095.1 Synechococcaceae cyanobacterium RL_1_2
AAGCAAGAATGAACAGCAATCTGAAACGACAACGCCACAAAAGCAAGAAAATACAAACTCGCAATTGACTTCACGTTCACAAACATCTCCAAACAAATCAAACCCTGTAATAAATAGGCGGCGAAGAAAAGAACCAATGATCAAGCCTTCTCGATCTAGGTCAGAAGTTACTGATGAAAGTAGGGCGAATCAAACTTTTGATCAGGATAGCGATAGTTTCAATAATTCAAGGCAAACAAGAACAAATTCCCGCAGTCAACCTCGCCGTAATACTAGCTCACAATCAAAATCTAGATCAAATAAAGGTATCTATCAACAACAATATCGTAATGGAGTAAGGGTCAGTTCCAATTCAGAGAAAGTTTTCAAATTTTGATCAGAAGGAAAATATCTCAAGAGAACAAAAGCAGTCAATTGAAAACGCAGGCACTCAAGCAGTTTTGCAGTTTGAAATTCAAGCAGGACGCGAACCAAGGATATGATAATGAATTTCCAAATCACCCTGGTTATGATGTTGAGTCGAAGAATCGTCAAACTGGAGAAATTCGCTACATTGAAATCAAATCTCTCAAAGGAGATTGGGGTAAACGTGGTGTTTGCGTCACTCGCACCCAATTTGAAAAAGGAGATGAGCATTCTTTGAATTTTTGGCTTTACGTAGTTGAACGGGCAACATCTGATAACCCAAAAATTCATCGTATTCAGAACCCTGTTGGTTTAGTTGGGGAATTTTACTATGATGTGAGCTGGCAATCATTAGGGGAGGATACGTAGTTTTTATTCAGATATAGTTTTAGTTGTAAAAGGTGAACACAACGATTACGTTTACGCACTAAAATACTTAGCGCCGATGATAGGTGATAATCGCAGTGGTGGATTGTTCGGGGTAGAGCTGTTCACTTTCGTCCATGTACATCCCAATGCGATCGCATTGAAGTAGATTCAGTTGCTTTAACTGATCAGGAATATGGGGGCAGGCAGGATAACCGAAGCTATAACGGGAACCCTGGTACCGTTGCCGGAGCATATCTTTAATATTGTCCGGTTCGGAATCGCCATAGCCTAATTCCCGCCGAATCCGGGCGTGGCTCCATTCGGCTAGGGCTTCGGACAGTTGTACCGACAGACCATAGTAATAGAGATAGTTGGTGTAATCATCCCCTTTGAATAGTTTCTGGGCGTATTCCGTGGCAATGTCCCCCACCGTCACCGCCTGCATGGGGAACACATCGATAATGCCGGAGTCCACTGGGGCAAAGAAATCGGCAATGCAATAGCGATTGAGGGAACGTTGGCGGGGAAACTCGAACCGGGTTACTTCCTCCCTGGCTTCGGGATTTTTATCGTCATAAATAATCACCGTATTACCGTCAGCTTGGCAGGGAAAATAACCATAAACCACCGTTGGAGCCACTAACTGATCTTCCATGATCCGCTGTTTCCACTTCGCTAAAATCGGTTCTACGGTGTCTTGAATAAATTGCTCCCGTTCTTCCTTACTTTGACCTTGAGGCTTCCGGAACTGCCATTGGCCCACATAGAGAGCCTGAAGATCTAAATGCCAGAAGATTTCTTCGAGATCGATTTGCTCAGGGGTAATGATTTTTGTACCCCAAATGGTGCTTTGGCCCGATCGATCTGTACCGCGATCGCGTCGGAGCGTTTGGTATCAATAACTTTTGGTTCGGCTTTAACTGGCTCCTGATTAAGGGTTTCGTTTTCTACGTCTGCGATCGCGGCATTAGGATCATACTCATCAATAAAACCCTTGAGATCGTCCCAATTATCTTTGGTGCGGGCATCCATCAGCTTATCCATAAAATGGAGATCGGCGAAGGCATCCTTCCCGTAAATCACTTGGCCGTTGTAGGTATTTTGACAATCTTGATTCACAAACTTAGGGGTTAACGCTGCCCCCCCTAGAATGACAGGGACAGTAATCCCCCGGTCGTTAAAGGTTTGGAGGTTATCTTTCATGAAGGCGGTGGATTTAACCAATAAACCACTCATGGCAATGCAATCGGGTTTGTATTGCTCGTAGGCTTCAATGATGGCTTCCACGGGTTGTTTAATACCGAGGTTAACCACTTGATAGCCGTTGTTGGAGAGGATAATATCCACCAAGTTTTTGCCAATATCATGGACATCCCCTTTCACCGTGGCAATAACAAACGTTCCTTTACCGCGATCGTCCCCCTCTTCTTTTTCCATGAATGGTTCTAAAAAGGCCACCGCCGCTTTCATGGTTTGGGCGGATTGGAGCACAAAGGGGAGCTGCATTTGACCGGAGCCAAACAATTCCCCTACTACTTTCATCCCATCCAATAAAAAGATGTTGATAATGTCTAACGGTGGATGGTTTTGGAGGGCTTCACTGAGGGCATCCTCTAGGCCAATGCGCTCCCCATCGATGATGTGCTGTTTGAGCCGTTCTTCTACGGGTAAATTTTGATCGATCGCTTCGGTTTTTTTCGCTTTTTTACCGGCAAACAATTCCGTTAATTTGGTCAAAGGATCATAGGTGCAGATGGCCCCATCAAATTGACGGCGATCGTAGATCAGATCTAAACAAACCTGTTTTTGTTCGTCTTCAATTTTAGCCAGGGGTAAAATTTTACTAGCACTAACGATCGCGGCATCTAAGCCCCCCTGCATACATTCATGGAGGAAGACGGAGTTTAAAACCTGACGAGAAGCGGCGTTTAACCCAAAGGAAATATTAGAAATCCCTAGCAAAATATGGCAACCGGGTAATTCTTGGCGAATGCGTTGGATTGCTTCTACGGTGGCTTTGCCGTTTTCCCGATCCTCTTCAATCCCAGTGGAAATGGGCAACGCTAAGGGATCATAAAAAATTTCGTAGGCTGGTAACCCAAACGCGATCGCGTCATCGTAGGCCCGTTTGCAATCTCAAATTTTTTCTCGGCGGTGCGGGCCATCCCCTCCTCATCGATCATCCCGATCACAATGGCGGCCCCGTGGGTTTTAGCCAATTCTAACACCTTATAAAACCGCTCTTCCCCATCTT
Source organism: Synechococcaceae cyanobacterium RL_1_2 (assembly GCA_012033095.1). Taxonomy (GTDB): domain Bacteria; phylum Cyanobacteriota; class Cyanobacteriia; order Cyanobacteriales; family JAAUPO01; genus JAAUPO01. The sequence goes on from JAAUPO010000235.1 coordinate 3,029, forward strand.
CGTAGTTAGTAGAGTTGAGGATACATTTCCCCCCCGCCACTTTTAACCCTGACTCCATCTTTTGCCATTCCGTAGAATCCAACATCAACGGTAACGTCACATTATTCACCAGGCGGGAAGCCAGCTCATGCATATCCTTGACCCCATCTCGGCCCACATAATCCACGTTCACATCTAACACATGGGCCCCTTCCTTCACCTGGGATTTAGCCAAGGAAATTAAACTATCCCAATCCTCTTCGTTGAGTAAGGTACGGCATTTTTTAGAACCGCTAGCATTGAGCCGCTCTCCGATGATTAAAAAGGAATTGTCCTGGGTGTAGGGTTGGGTGCTGTAGATCGAAGCTGCTGCGGGTTCAAAATGATAATCCCGCTGTTTGGGGGTTAACCCATGGGCAATATCTGCCAACGCTTTGATATGATCCGGTCGGGTACCGCAACACCCTCCAATAATCTGTACCCCTAAATCCTCCACAAAATGCATCAAGTTCATTTGCAACTCGATCGGGGTCATTTTGTAATGGGCTTGACCCCCCACATTTTCTGGTAAACCAGCATTGGGAATACAGGAAATAATAAACGGAGAATTTTCCGATAGGTATTTAATATGATCCTTCATCTGTTCGGGGCCAGTGGCACAGTTCAACCCCAGAATATCGATATTGAACGGCTCTAAAATAGCCAACGCCGCCGCCATTTCTGTCCCCACCAACATGGTTCCCATTACTTCCATGGTCACAGAAACCATGACGGGAATTCGTTCCGCTTTGGTGGCTAGTACGTCCTCGATCGCGTTTAATGCGGCCTTAATTTGGAGCACATCCTGACAGGTTTCCACCAAGAACAAATCTACTCCTCCATCATAGAGGGCATGGGCTTGTTCAGTGTAAGCATCTTTTAATGAATCAAAATCAATATGGCCGAGGGTGGGCAACTTCGTCCCCGGGCCCATGGAACCCGCCACAAAGCGAGGTTTTTCTAGGGTGGAAAATTCCGCACTAACTGTTTTGGCTAATTCCGCCGCCATTTTATTTAGTTCATAGGCGCGATCGGCTAAATCATATTCCGCTAAAACGAGCTTAGTACCCCCAAACGTATCGGTTTCAATCACATCCGCCCCAGCCGCCAAAAAGCCTCGGTGTACCTTAGCCACCGCCTCCGGTTTGGTATAGACCAAATATTCATTACACCCTTCATACTCCGGCCCGCCAAAATCCGCCGCTGTCAATTCCTGCACTTGGAGATTAGTTCCCATGGCTCCATCAAATACTAATACAGGGCGATCGGGACTTTGAAGATGTTGAAGAAAGGTGCTAGCCATGGAGTTGATCAACTTAGGTGTTTAGGTATTAAGTTATAAATTAATTTAATAATTTAAGTAAACTTTAAGTTTAATTTAGATTTATTCTAATCCGTTGCTAAATCTTCAGCAAAACTAAACCGGACACCATCAGCACTAGTAAGGCTTGGCGTAAATTTACAATCTATTTTTCATTCCTTGAGTAAGGCATAAGGTTTTTATACTATGTACAGCTACTTGGGAACTAACGCCATGGAGGACTAATCGTTTTGCCTGTTGATACTTTTTTAAGATTTGCATCTAAGCATCTAGATTGTTGTAGGGTGTTTATGGTGAAGGGAATACCGAGGTTGGGGGATTAACCACAATGAAATACGCCCTAGTTCATGAATGGTTTACCCCTTTAGCCACTGGGGGATCAGAATTAGTCGTTCAGGAAATTTTACATGGGATCCCAGCGGATCTTTTTGCCCTGATTGATTTTGAATCGGTTAACCCAGAAAGTTATCTCTATGGTAAAACCATCGGCACTACGTTTTTACAACATTTTCCCCTAGCCCGGCGCGGGGTACAAAAATATTTACCGTTACTACCGATCGCGATCGAGCAATTAAATTTAGAGGAATACGACGTAATTTTAAGCTCCTCCCATGCGGTGGCCAAAGGGGTGATTACCCATCCCCATCAAACCCACATTTGTTATTGCCATAGCCCCATGCGTTATGGCTGGGATTTAACGTTTAATTACCTCGCCACCAGTCTTTTAGGTCAAGGGTTGCCGGGGATAGCCACTA
>JAAUPO010000007.1 GCA_012033095.1 Synechococcaceae cyanobacterium RL_1_2
AGTAATCAATCTCCTCAATCCTAATTATTTAGCAGGGGGTTGGGCCGCAGCACTAAGTTGCTTGAGGATATTACCAAGTCCGGCAAAGGAACCATTAGCCGCTAAAATTTCCACATGTTCATCGCTAGCGGTTTTAACAATTTCGTTGTAGGTATTGATGGTGTTAGATAATTTTTGAACATCAACACCGCCACCACCTTGAGCGATGAGCGTTCGGTTTTAGTTCTTGCAGCCCAATGGTTAAATTAGCAGACGCTACTAACACATCCGAAGAAGGTAACGCCGCATTAACTGAAGCCAATAGACCTTGGAGGTCGCTAGTGAGTTGCACCATTAACCCAGGATCAACACTGGGGGCAATAGTCCCTAATTCTGCTGCTATCTGCTGACCACTAGGGGCAATATCCGCTGCACCGGCAGCCATCCCAGCCGCTAAACCACCTTCCATTTGTTCTTCTGTTCCAGAAACAATCAGTTGCGTGGTCTGTTGGGTAGCAGGATCATTGGTTTCGATTATGCCTTCAGCAATGTCATCGGCTTGGGCAATCCAATTAGCTGCGATCAAATTAGCATCAGCAGTTGGATCTAAGGCAAGGTTAGGGAATGTCTCTTTCTGACTAGCATTACCTCCACCTTGGGCTACGGAAATAATGGTAATAGTTATGGTTTTACCACTGGCAAGTTGAAGCTGAAAACCTTGAGTTGTCCCTTGCAGAAAATTAGAGGCAATAAAACTAATGATTGCGCGGGGGGTATCAGGAGAAATTTCTCTAGTGACTACTCCACCAGATATAACTCTTAAAATTGCCCCAGGGGTAAGTTGGCTATTAACACTAAGGGGGGGTACCAGAAGCTCCTGTTAATAATGTCGCGATCGCTCTGCTAGTACTAATTGCTCCATTTCCGATTTGATTACTAATTGTTGCCGCCGCCGCATTAACTTCTGCTTGGGTTACCCCTGTTACCGTAACAGTAGCCGTTTGAGTGTCATTTCCTTGAGTATTAGTAAAGGTTAAGCCAATAGAATCACCACTAGCTTGGTTTCCATCCGGTAGTACGGAGTCCACGTTTGCTTGGGCTTGAACTAACTCCACCCCGACCATCAAACTTAATAAAGCTGAAGAAAGGGACGCTAGGGCAATTTTTTTCTTGTTCATGATTATTCTGATTGAGGAAGCTATAGTCTATAGTGATGAAAATAAATTTTTAGTTCTTTATTGCCCACTACATAAATCAATATAAATCAATAGTTTGAGTGGGCTGAGGGTTAGAATTTGAAGGAATAACCTAAGCTTGCTTGGAAACCAGTACCCACATTATTGTTGGTGATATCAGTAAGACCCATCGTTAAACTAACCGGGGCATTAAAAGGAGCGATGGATGTCCCTAAGTTAAGGGCATTGCCTGTCCAACTGGTGATGATGGAGGCTTCAGGGATCACCCTTAATCCTAAGCTAGCAAAAAAGTTGGGGGTATTGGTATCGCTCGAATCGCTCCAACGGATCTATAACTTCCTGTCCCAAAGCCGGCACTAACCGTTAGGGGTAGTGTATTGGTTTCGCTCTCGGGTTGTAAGTCAAAGCGTTTAGTGACAACTCCATATACGGTTTCCTTAACAGGACCACGATTCCCTTGTGTGCCTAAACCCCAACGGATGGCGTTTGACCAACCGAGAGCAACACCAATCCCACTCTCAAAAGTGTGATGGGCTTTCAGACCGATCGCGCCGCGATCGCCAAAACTATCTTTTAAACTAATAATGGCAAGGGCAGTTTCTAAACCGATGGATTCACGGGGATTACCTAAACCAAAACCGGCCACAGCGGAACCATCTACAATTCCCGTATCAGAAACAGCACCGGATAAACCGACGAAGCCATCCCTCGCAGCAGCACCGAAACCGGAAGGAGTACCAAAGCTAGAACCAGGAGAACCTTTTTTGGCGGAAGGGGGAGGACTGATGGGGTCGATTAATAAATTTTTCCGCGATTGGCTCATGTCCTCAAAGGTACCAGTAAAGCTCGAAGAATCAGTGGCTTGGGCAATTGTTGTATCAGCGGTAATGAATCGTTGTTGCTGATAAATGCTACTGGGATAGATATGACCGAGGGCACTAGCCGAACCGTTGTTTAATCTGGCCGCCACTAAGGAAGGTTGATTTAACTTGCCTGAGTTTAGTTGCAGACCATTGTTCGATAGCCAAAGTTGGGAGTTAAGACTGTCCGTGTCACTAACCATCGGACTAGCAACGTTAGACTGAGCTGTAGCATGTCCTGACCATTGAGGTTGGTGTAATTGGCTACTGGTTTTAGCATTGGCATTAGACCATGAGGGCGTATTTCGTTGGGCCGAGGAAGGCGAAGACCATTGGGGTTGGTTTTGGGCTTGAACCTGAGTTGCAATCACGATCGGTGCCATTGCAGCTAAGACGGATAAGAATTTAATTTTCATATTCAGATAATGCTAGTTACTATACGCAATAGAATAATTACATGACATGGCAAAGGTTTAGGAAAGATTGAACTCATTAGATGGGATCAAACTGCTGTTAAACAAATTAGTCTTGTTTGATCGTGCTACTACATAGTACTGCGGTCAGGATAAATTTGATGTCATCCAAATAATAGGCCAATTTATTTTTAACAAACTACTTTTTAATCTTTATTTATCATCAGAGTAAAACTTTAAAACGCTAATATTCAGCGTTAAATCCTAATTAATTTTATACTCAATTCTTTACTTAAGTTGATTCCCATGGCATGGTGTTGGCATACGGTTATTTACCAAACATATAGCAGTCCTAACTAAGTCATAGAATTAAGATCCTTACTAGACTTGGCTTTCAATGTACTCAATTGCCAGAAGCTATTTAAGATTGCTATATATTAATTGAAATATTGTAAAAATAAGGCTTGTCGGCTACTTGCACCGTTAAATTAGCTTAAAGTTGGTAGAAGATCACTACTTTTTGAATTGTTTTTAATTTTTACTGTATGGCCAAACTACGGGAAATCAATCTTCCTTCCCAACTCAAAGACTCCTTAACTCAAGGCCATCCCTGGATTTATCGCGATCGCTTACCCCAAAATTTACGGTTAGAAACGGGGGAATGGGTAAAGTTAAAATGTGGAAAATGGAAAGGTTTTGGTTTAGCGGATAGTAACGGCCCCATCGCAATCCGGGTTTTCTCTAATCGTTACTTACCCGATCGCCCTTGGGTAACCCAAAGAATTCAAGCCGCTTGGGATCTCCGTGAACCGTTAAGGAATCAAGGCTGTACTGCTTACCGATGGTTATTTGGAGAGGGGGATGGTTTACCGGGGATCACCGTGGATCTGTATGGTGATTACGCGGTGGTTAAAACCTACATGGAGAGTGCCACTGCACTGTTAGATTGGGTGGTGAGAAGCTTACGGGAAATAGCTCCTTTGCAGGGCATCTTATGGCGTACCCAACATCAAGAGCTAGAGCAACTAGAAGATTCTAATCCTAGCACCCCGACTAAAACCCAGCTCCTCTGGGGAAAAGCCCCAAGGGGGGAAATTGTGGTGCTAGAGCATGGCTTAAAGTTTGAAGTAAATCTGGAAACTGGTCAAAAAACGGGCCTATTTTTAGACCACCGAGAAAATCGCCGGTTCGTCGAAGGTCTAAGTAAAAATAAAACGGTCTTGAATTGTTTTTCCTACACCGGTGCTTTTTCCCTCTATGGCCTCCGGGGGGGCGCAACCCATGTTACCAACGTGGATATAGGCAAGGGTTTAGCTGAATCGGCAGAGCATAACGTGCAGTTAAATGGATTCGATCGCGATCGCCATCATTTCGTGACAGGGGATTGCTTTGAAGTGTTAAACGACTATGTAGAACAACAGCAAACTTTTGATGTCGTGATCCTAGACCCCCCCACCTTTGCCCAAAACAAAAAAGCCGTTTTGCTGCGGTTCGAGCTTACACGAAGCTGAATGCCCTCGCCATCCAATGTGTTGCCCCCGATGGATTATTAGTTTCTGCTAGCTGCACTAGTCAAGTTAGTCCAGAAGCCTTCAAAGAAATGTTAGCCGTTGCTGGGGCCCAGAACGATCGACGCATCCAAATTATTCATGAAGCTGGGCAACCCTTAGATCATCCCGTGCTAGCCAGTTTCCCTGAAGGCCGTTATCTTAAATTTGTGGTGGGTAAAGTTAATCCCATTGTGTAGGGATGTAGGGATGTAAGAATGCAGATAGCCACAACATTGTCGCCATGGAAAAAGCGTAAGTTCGTTCTAAAGTCCTATCGCGATCGCCTAGTCCATCAGCCATAAACCACTCCAACCCAGAAACGCATGTGATATAGCCATTGGGGTTTAGAAGCTAGCAAAAAAACGATAACATCCGATCGCACATCCCACATTCTACGATCGATGAATAAATCGACTTTCCCCCTCCTTCGCCGTTACATTTTCATACACCCCCGTTTCCCGTTTCACTAACTTAGTCAAACCAGCACTTTTATATTCACTATCAGAAGTGGGAATCGCAACTCCCACGGGGGTAATCAACTTTTGTACCGCAGCTTGGGATGCCGTCTCTCCCACCGGGATTCCGGCTAGTTTGCATAGTTCTTCCCAGGTTTCGACGGTGGCATTAATACCGTGGATGACTTCGATGACTTGATTATTTTCACTACAACGATAGACGTATATGGGCATAGATTAATCCTCCTAGCATGGTCATAGAGATTCCCACTATGGTATATCAATTAATTTAAAGGTTTGAGCAATTAATAATCGTTATGGTGCACCTAGGAAAAATGGGATGGGCCAAGCATACCTAAATCTAAGATCGCGATTGTCAGATTAATTAAGGCATAAGATGAACTATAAAGCCTTACCCTGTAAATGATTGACGATCGTTAGTCCCTCTCGATTATGATTATATTGACGATCGCCAATCTGTTATGTCAGCTCCAATTATTCAATTACAGGACTTACGCAAAAATTTCAACTCTATCCTGGGAACCATTATTTTTGGAGATGTTTGGGAAAAACCATTCAAGCCAGTCCCCCCAACTTTAGGGGGCTTGTGCGTAAGTCCTAAATGATAAAATCTACCTTAAACCACCTTAAACATAAAGCTCCTGGGTTCATGAAGAGCTCCAGAAGCTAAAAATTAGAATTAGAATTAAATTTTTAATTAAAACTAAATCAGCAATGATTACATTATGGTGGATTAGAAAACTTGTTCGACTTCCTGAATTTCGGGAATCATTTCCCTTAAGCGGCGTTCAATACCCATGCGCAGGGTCATCGTTGAACTAGGGCAAGAACCACAAGCCCCTTGGAGTCTTAGCTTAACGATCGCGCCATCAATTTCTACAAGCTCCACATTGCCCCCATCAGAAATGAGGTAGGGTCTCAACTCATCAAGGGTAGATTCAACATTTTCGGGGGTTAAAGTTAAGGTCTCAGCCATGGTTTTGATCTTAAGTAAATCAATAATTAAAAAATTCCTATGCAGGATCAAGTTTAACCTATAACCTTGGCACTAAAACAACTTTTTTGTTGCTTTAGTATATCCACGGCTCTGAGGATGATCCCTGAACAATCTGAGCAACTTGGTGACAGTGATCCAGTGATCCAAAGGAAAGATAATCACCATTAAAACCCTAGGGACCAACTTTCTAATTATTGAGATAGTTATAGTCTTTTTGAATAATTACGGGAAAAGGATAGAGCTGAAAGCATTGTATATCGAGGAAAAATATCCCATTTTAAATTAAATTGACTATATTCCTTTATCCTCACTGACAGCAATACATCCAGCATTGGTCGCCCTAGAGATTGATCCTAAAATTTGGCTAATCCTACGGATAAGGATTATGAATAGGACTTACACACAAGCCCCCTAAATCCCCCAAAGTTGGTGAACTTGCTTGAACGAATTGCCCCCAAACATCATGGTTCCCAGGACAGAATGGAAATTTTTGCGTAAGTCCTATTTCTGTAGTCACACTGGCTGCCGATTTTTTGCACTCTTGTTGGGTAAGTCCTGAAACCCTGCAACATTTAGATCGGTAGGGGCGGACTAAGGTCTTTCTAACAAGCAGCACAAAAAAAAGCAAGAACAGATAAACTATTTTTTTGAACTTGCATGTACTTAATTTGAACTTGAATGGTTTTTAACGTTGACTTTGAATTTATTTGTATTTTTTGAATCATTCAAAAACAAAACATTTGTATTACTTTGTTGCAATCGCAAATGTAATTCATTCACAAAAGAAACTAACAAAAACCAAATTTCAAAAATCTTTGAATTTTAGTGTATTGTTATCGGTAGTAATTAATTGTGTATTGTTTAAGGGCTAGTTGCCATCATTGGGATGCTTGTTTAACTGGGGAAACGATAGTTAATTTTATTAAATGAAACTATATAAATTGTGGGTATGTCTTCATTAAGGTTTAGCTTTAATTCAACTGCTCGCTCAATATCATTAATTAACCGGCAACTGTACTTAATCTCTACCCATCCAACCGCATTTATTCTCATACATTTGTACTAATGTTTTCCCTGGAAAATCGTTTTTAAATTACTGATTAAGTCAATCTAATCCCATGACTGCCCTTCCTAAATATCAGTCTTCTGTTAAGTTAGCCAAGGCTCCTGCTAAAAGATCGAAAAAAATCCCCGTAATGCGACCCCGCCCCCAAAATTACGGCGTGATCGCGGTGGAAATTTTTATTAAAGTGTCCGTTAACGTTGTCCTCTCCGCCGCTGCCATTACGGCCTTATCCCAGCTTATCCCCTATCAATTATCCCAAAAAACTAAGTTACAGGAATTGGAATTAGAGACAGCGGAGACCCAGGCGCGGGTATCTCAGTTGCAAAAAGAGTTTGAGTTTAATACGGATCCTAGTCAAGCTCAGCGGGTTATGCAGGAGTACAGTACACGGGTAAACCCTAATCAAGTTAAAGTGGTTTTTGTTGAACCAGAAAAAAAAAGAAAAAGTCAAAGTAGCAACGGGCAATTATCCTGAGGAAGAATAGGTTTGAGGCGAGCATTTGTATTTTTGCCATAGAAAAACTAGTGTTGTCCTTATGCCCTTGTCCTTGATAGTCTAATGATCCTTGCTGAGATTTGCCCTAGTGTTTGACCATCCTTTTTATTGTGGCCACCGTTAATATAAAGCAGCTTACAAAAATTTATCCAGGGAAAGCCCCCCTCCCTAAGCCCGTCTTAGAGCAGATTGATTTAACTGTGGAACTAGGGGAATTAATGGTTTTGGTAGGGCCCTCTGGTTGTGGCAAAAGTACCCTCCTGCGCTTAATTGCGGGGTTAGAGGCAGTTACTTCCGGGGAGATTACCATCGCGATCGCGTCGTGAATAATATCCCCCCGAAGTTACGCAATGTGGCCATGGTTTTTCAAAACTACGCCCTATATCCCCACCTCCGGGTTTACGATAACATTGCGTTTGGTTTAAGGCGTAATCTTCCGTCCCGAAGTCGTTCTAGTCCTGGGTGGCAACGGTTACTATCCAATTTATCAAGGCTTTTACCCCCTGCTCTAGCCTACCTAACCCCAGAAGAATTAATAATTAAAGAGCGGGTGGAACAGGTGGCCCAACAACTACAGTTAAATCATTTGCTCGATCGCTTTCCCCGTCAACTTTCCGGCGGACAAAAGCAACGGGTTGCCCTTGGTCGAGCGATCGCCCGCCAACCAGATTTGTATTTAATGGATGAACCCCTATCCAATCTTGATGCCCAATTACGTACCGAAACCCGCAGTTACCTAGTACAACTCCAGAAACAATTGGCTACCACCACTATCTATGTAACCCATGATCAAACGGAAGCCATGACCATGGGCGATCGATTAGCGGTGATGAACCAAGGCAAAATTTTGCAAGTGGCAACCCCCTTAGAAGTTTATAATGCCCCAGCGGATACCTTTGTGGCCGAATTTATTGGTTCCCCCACCATTAATTTAATTCCAGTGGAGTTGCATCCCCCTTACTGGTGCAACACGACCATTTTCGTTGCACATTACCGGAACTTTGGCTGCCACGGGTTGAGCAAGAACAAGGCAAATTAGTGTATTTAGGCATTAGGCCAGAACATTTGCGTCCTAGTCGGCCTGCCCCTAAAAATTTGGCTGTGCAGGTGGATTTAATTGAGTCCTTGGGCCATCAAACCCAAATTATTGGTCATCTGACCGCAGATCCCACCCAAACGATACGAGCGATTATTCCTCCGGATCTCTCCGTCGCGATCGGGGAGCAACTCTGGCTAGCCATAGATCTAGATAAAATTCATTTCTTTGATTACGATCGCGGTTTGAGACTAAATCCGGTTGTTTAGCCGTTGTTCCATGTTCGATTCAATGTGCGAGCAGTGCCAAAAGTTGACAACTAGCCCCGGTAAATCCCCCCAGTTTAGGGGACTTAACCTAACCCTTATCCCCCAATTGCTGGCTAGGGAAGCTTGCTAATCATCCCCTGCAAGGTTGTTGGGGTTGCAAGGAAAACATCGGCAATTAAAAATTAGCAATTATTGGAAATAATATTGGAAAAAATTGATTACCAACACCTTCTATGGTAATTTTATAAAAGTCAAAAAACCCATAAGCGGGGGTATGGCGGAATCGGTAGACGCTGCGGACTTAAAATCCGTTGGGCCTTATAAGCTCGTGGGAGTTCAAGTCTCCCTACCCCCATAATTTAATTAATTATAAAAAGCAGGAATTCCTTTATCGAGAGTTGCTGCTTTTGTCCTTGGGATCATGGTTTTTCGGGGGAAGAAATAGACCTAAATTTGTTTGATAATTTGGACATTTTGTTCATCCCCAATATTTATATTGAGTACATCTAATAACTCAGTCCAGTTGCTGGGGGCCGTAGCACGATGGTTATAGATGAGAGTTACCGCATCCAACCACAGTCCATAATCTATGGCTAATTGGATTTTTTGATCGATTTTTTGGGCTTGGGTCAGGGGTTGATCGCGATCGATCTCGGCAGATTGTAATAAAAATTCCTGTTCCCGTTGATTCCATAAATTACTAACATCCATGCCTAGGCTATAACTATTGGGCGTAAAGTTTCCATTACAGGCCACCACAAAGTTAAGGCGATAGTCTTTAATATTGAGTTCTTTCACTTCGTCGGGGATCTTGACCGAGACGAGGCCGATGCGTTGGGGTAGGGAAATTTTTGTTTGGGCAATGCTATCACCCTGGTGCGTAGAAACCTCAAACCAGAGACTAAGATCTCCGGATTCGTTATTCACATACAAAAACACATAGGGACTTTGGGCTGTAACATTCGCTTTCTGGCCTGGAATTAATAATTGGACAGATTCAGCGATGGATTGTTTACCGGAATTACAACTTTCTTGATCTCCACGGGTGGAGCCTCCTAAGCTACTAGTGGTTTCACTGCGATCGGGGGATTGGGGAAAATTAATTTTTAATCTTTCAACAACTTCGTCAATTTTTAAAGTTTCTTTAGCCCCAAACTAGGCTCTAATCGTTTAAACCCAGGTGATTGGTTCAACGGCTCAACTTGCCATTGCCCTAAAGGCTGCCCGATGGTTATGGCCGATGGGAGGGCGACCCAACCTAATACGGTTAAACCGATACAACGAAAATTAATACCCATATAGTTACTTCCTTAATGACCTAAAGACCTAAACGATGATTTATTAGCTTTGATTACCGATACAAACCCATGTACTACCATTTAGGAAAAACCATTTCCATCAGCCAATATTTAGCCAATTTAGCCAATTTAGCCAATAGTATTTTAAATAAATATTTATATTGTTTATATTAAGTATGAATACATAGTTAAGGGACAAATATCCTAGAAAGACTTTAACTCAAGATGTTTAAGCCTAACGGGATTATCCTTACTCGATATTAAAATATTTTCAGATAGCGGTTTTTAGACATTAGAGGGATAAAGCTTCCCCTTAATCCTCCTTAACAGAGTCAGGGTAGTTTTATTTTACCGATTTAGCTCCATAGATCAATGATATAGCAGTCCTAACTAGGTCATGCCAGGAAGATCCTTACTAGACTTGGCTTTCAATGTACTCAATTGCCACAATCTATTTGGAATTGCTATATATTTGATTCTTGTCAAGAATGAAGAACCATCTCTAAAATTGTTGCACTAACGAACAAGTAGGCTAAGTAGGCGTTCCAGATGATTTTGCAATTGCTCTAGAAATCATTATGTAGAAAACCCCCTGGGATTGTTGTGATAATTTGAAAGCTGAAAGTATTGACTGATAAAGTTTATAAGTACCTTGTTTCCTTTTAAGGGTTTATTCCGTTGCTGCGATCGTGAAAGTTATGGGGTCTAATTGCTCTCCAATGCAGTTTTATTGAGGGGATCAACCCTTCCTTCCTTGATCACTACTTTATGGCCATAGCTAATTTGATTGCAGATTGCACCAAAGCGATCGTGGTTAAAACCTTACTAAATAATCTTTTTAACCTGGAGAAAGGTTCTGACACTTATGGTTATCGCTTTACATCCTAAGCCTCGATCGATCTATTTATCGGTGATTTTAGCCATAGCCTAAACCTAAATCGTTAAGATAAGAGGGTATTCGGTTTACATTCCCTTTTTTCCCCTATGGTTTTTGCCCTCACCCAAAATAGTTCGAGACAACGGGAAATTATTGAAATTTTATTTAGTAATGGCTGGGAATTCATGAGGGGCCTACTGACTGGTAGTAAGCCTAACAAACCAGATCTTCCTCCCCCGGCAGTATTACGTAAAATTTTGGTGGAATTAGGCCCTTTCTATGTGAAATTTGGTCAATTACTGAGCACTCGCCCTGATCTTTTACCCCCTAAATACATCGAGGCGTTAACGGATCTACAGGCTAATGTGCCTACGGTGGCTTGGCCAGAAATTTGAGGCGGTACTCCAACGGGAACTCCACAGCCCCCTAGGGGAAATTTTTTCTAAGATCAACCCGGAACCGATCGCAGCAGGTTCCATTGCCCAAATCCACCGGGCAACATTAGCGAATGGGGATGAGGTGGCCCTTAAAATCCAGCGGCCAGGTATTGAAAAAATTGTTGATCAAGATATTAGTTTAATTAAAGCGATCGCGGAATTAGTGGCCCTTACGGACTTTGGCCAGGATTACGACGTTATTGCCCTAGCGGAGGAATTCACCAGTGCAGTAAAGGCAGAGTTAGACTTTACCCAGGAAGCCCGTTTTACCGAAAAACTAAAAACAAATCTTGATCAGACCCGATGGTTTGACCCTAACCAAATTGTTATTCCTCGGATTTATTGGCCCATCACTAGCCAAAAAATTCTGGGGTTAGAGTGGTTAAATGGGGTACCGATTTTAGAAGGCGATTTAGCTGTCCATGGGTCGGATCTACAAGCAACCCGCAATCAAATTACGACTTTATTATTTAGGGCCTTTTTTCAACAATTCTATGTCGATGGCTTTTTCCATGCCGATCCCCATCCGGGCAATATTTTTTATTTAGATGATGGTCGGGTGGCCATCATTGATTGTGGTATGGTGGGCCGCCTAGATCCCCGGACTCAAAAATTATTGACGGACATGTTACTCGCAATCGTGGATTTGGATGCGAAACGTTGTAGTCAGATCACGTTAGATTTATCGGAGTCCCTCAATATCGATAATTTGATGCGGTTAGAGCGGGACTATGAAAAGCTACTGCGCAAATATTACAACCTCAATCTTTCCCAGATTAAATTTAGTCAGGTTTTTATGAAGTACTCCAACTTGCCCGTAACAATCGGATTAAGCTGCCAGGAAATTTAGGATTGTACGCCAAAAGCCTGGCTAACTTGGAAGGGGTAGCCCGCAGTTTTAACCCCGAAATTAATTTAATTGATGAGTTTAAGCCCCTGACCGTCGATGTGTTTCGCCGTCAATTATTGGGGGATAACCCCCTCCAGGGCCTATTGCGCATGGCCCTAGATCTCAAGGAATTAACTACTTCTTCCCCCCGGCAATTAGAAGTGCTCCTCGATCGCGTGACCTCAGAAACGATTCAATGGAATTTGAATGTGGTTGGCCTTGATCGCCTACGCCGAAGCATTGATGATTCCGCTAACCGTTTATCCTTCAGTATTTTGGTCGGGTCATTAATTTTAGGAGCCGCGATCATTTCCACCGGCACCCAAACGGTACAGTTAACCTGGATTAGTAATATTTTATTTACGAGTGCTAGCTTTATTAGCCTGTGGTTAATTATTAGTATCCTGCGATCGGGACGTTTGAAGTAAATACTATCTACCAGATAGCAGTCCTAACTAGGTCATGCCATGAAGATCCTTACTAGACTTGGCCTTCAATGTACTCAATTGCCACAAGCTATTTAGGATTGCTATATCCAATGGTTTTAATCCCAACCCAATTAATAACAACTACAGACACAGGACTTACGCAAAAATTTCGATTCTGTCCTGGGAACCATGATGTTTGGGGACAATCGTTCAAGCAAGTCCCCTAAATTTGGTGGATTTAGGGAGCTTGGGGCTTGTGGGTAAGTCCTCTTTGTAATTGGTGACTGCCATTGCTAGGGTTCACGATCGCCGGGCATGATCTAGGATGTAACACCTTTTTTTTGGATGTGCTATATTACTGATGAATTTAGAAATACTAGCCCTAGGTTAGCCATTGCTAATTCACGTCAGAACCTGTTCGCCTACGGGCAAGACAGTTTTGACCATTGTTTGATTTCTCATTAATTTTATAGGAGGTGATGCTCATGAGTGATAGTAGTAAAACCATGGGTCTCCTAGTTGTAGTAAGTCGGCTGTGGGCCGGAGCTGTTCTCTAACAGCTTTAATCTTGGAAGTAAAAGTTTAACCATCCATTTCTACTTCCTTGGTTTAGGACTGTCTGAGTTCCTTCCGGCAGTCTGACTCAAAACTAGAGACCCTAACTAGACCGCCCCTGGTAGCTAGCTCCATCGGAGTTTATTTACCTGGGGCGGATAGTTTTTAGGGCTGATTCAGGGGAGATTAGATTGATTGTGATATTTTTATTTAGGTATTTAAACTTGCGAATATAGCTGAATTTATGGGCATTACATGGGAACTGGATTTTTATTCACGGCCAATAGTGGATGAAAACAAGAAAAAAGTGTGGGAAGTTCTAATTTGTGAAAGTCCAGTTAGTGTTACCCAATCAATGGATCAATTATTTTCTTTTTCGCGCTTTTGTCCTAGCGATCAAGTTAATTCAGAATTTTTACGGAATGCGATCGCGGATGCCATCCAACAAGCGGGGGTTAAGCCTCAGAAAGTCAGATTTTTTCGCCGACAGATGAGTAATATGATCACCAAAGGGGTCGAAGATAGTGGTTTAGAAGCTAGCCCTAGTCGTCATACCTACGCGATCGAGCGACTATTAACCCAAAGAACCCAAGAGGTTTACCCTAAGGAACCCGGTTATGATCCCAACTTAGAAAAAACGGGCTTTGTGCAATACCCAGATTTAAACTCCATTAATTTACCCGATGCTGTCCGGGGAGATCAGGGAGATAAATGGGCGATCGTGGGTCTAGATCGTACCCAACTCCAAGAAATGGAGGAATGGGAGATTGGTTTTAAGGAAGCTTTTCCCTTCGATTTAATCAGCGACCCAGGCCAAATTAACAATATCCCTGGTTTATTAATGTTTTCTCCCCGGGCTGAGGCTCTGGCTGCCTGGATTTCAGGGTTAGAGTTAGCCTTTTTAAGTTTTGAAGATGGCCCCCTACCACGGATTTTATTAGATACCAGTGTCAGCGATCGTTGGAATTTAGTTAATTTAACGAACGAAGCCACCGTCAAAGAAGGGAAAAGTTTTGCCGAAGCTAAACAGCAAGCCCAGGGGGTACATTTTTTGGCAATTCAAAGTGATTCAGAATCCGAGCGGTTTGCTGGCTTTTGGCTGCTGAAAGGCTAAATTTTTGACAATGCAGATAGTGTAAACTATCTATAACAAAGGATAAAAAATTAATATACTAATATTAAGCAGGTAATATTTATGGCTGAGATTCAATTTTCCCCTGGCATTAACGAACCAGTAGTCCCCGATGTCAGGTTAACCCGTTCCCCCGATGGCAAAAGTGGTACTGCTACGTTTTTGTTCGAACAACCTGAAATTTTAGACCCAGAAAATACCACTGAGGTCACTGGAATGTATATGGTCGATGATGAAATTGGCCAACTTAGCACCAGTGATGTGAAGGGTATTTTTGTAAATGGACGTGCTACCCGCATTAAAGCCATGTATGCCATCAAATCCCCTGAAGAATGGGATCGGTTTATGCTGTTTATGAACAAGTACGCTGAAGAGCATGGCTTAGGTTTGAGCCGCAGCGAAGAAGACTAACCATTCATACTTCCCCTAACCATTGGGGTAATTATCAACTCCAAATAAGGTATTAATCCTTAACCTCGGCTAGAGCATTAGAGCATTAGGGCATTGTCAAATAATAATTTGGTGGTGCTAAAGCTATAAGGATATTGGGAACTGGGATAATTGATTGTCCATCAGTTCAGCCTCCATGATCCCTACAGGTATAGGACTACCAATAATTTGAGGGTTGATCATTCCTAAATTCATCTCTGTTAGGACTTTACGCAAAAGCCCCCTAAATCCCCTAAATTTGGGGGGACTTGCTTGAACGATTGTCCCCAAACATCATGGTTCCCAGGACAGAATCGAAATTTTTGTGTAAGTCCTGTCTGTGCACGGGCTATGGAAATTTAAAACCATAACTTTTAACCTTGACGATGCACTAGTGCTTAATGGTGTAAGTTCATGCTTTAGTTCTCCAATAGCTGTAAATGGGATCAGAGTTTTAATTCTTACTCCTTAGAGGATGGTTGAAAAGCCCCCCTTGCCACCCATTCTGGGAAAAATACCCTAGATTTAACCACTGAAGTCCCCCAAATTAAGGGATTTAGGGGGCGACTGAACAACATTTGATACTTTCCTGGCGGTTAAATTATTTTTAAGGTAAATGAACCTGATTTTGTTGTGTTAGTCCACAACATGAACCGATCTACAGGAGAACGATCGCGTTGTTCTCCTTGGATTTTCTAAGGGTAGCCACGGCCATTAATCCCTATTTCTGTGGAATTTTTTACCGAATTGGACAATATTCAAGGTAAAGTTACGGGGCAGCATGGAAGAGGTTAATTATGACAAATTCATTGAAGCAGTTCAGCGGACTGTTTGCACAACTACAAGACGTAGGACTATCCCTGGGATTAAAGCTGGTTGTTGTTGTTTTAATTTTTTTGATTGGTCGTTGGGCTGCTAAATTTTTACGAAGCTTCGTGAAACGAGCCCTGGGTAAAACCCGCACCGACCCCACCATTGAGGCCTTTGCTAGCAACATGAGTTATTACGCTATCATGGCGTTTGTGGCGCTGGCAATTTTGGGGCAACTCGGTATTGAAACCACATCCCTCATTGCCCTGATTGGTGCCACGGGTCTCGCGATCGGGTTAGCCCTACAAGGTTCCTTGGCGAACTTTTCCGCTGGCCTACTATTGATTATTTTTCGTCCGTTTCGGGTGGGGGACTGGATTAGTGCTGGTGGCGTTTCTGGCTACGTTGAAGATTTGGAATTACTCACTACGATTATCCGCACCCTCGATAACCGCACAGTAATTGTTCCTAATAGCAAACTCACCGATGATAACATTGTTAACTATTCAACCCTGGGGGTTCTGCGCCTCGACCTGGTGGTTGGGGTCGCCTACAACTCTGACCTGAAACAAGTAAAACAGTAATTAAACAAGTGCTCTCGGAAGATGAACGGGTTCTCCCCCAGCCTGAGCCTGTGGTTGGGGTATTGGAATTAGCTGATAGTAGTGTTAATTTTGCGGTGCAGCCCTGGGTCAAAACCGTAGATTATAATTCCGTTTCCCTCAGCCTCTACGAAGCCCTTAAGCTGCGCTTCGATGAATGTAATATTACGATTCCCTTTCCCCAGCGAGATCTCCATGTGTATGGCATGGCCAAGGAACTGCCCTAGGATTTGGGTGGGCTGATGCTAATAGTTCAGAGCGATCGCTGTGCCTAGTGCAAAAAAGTTTACTGTTATAGGACTTTAACCTTTTTTTGAGGTTAACCAAACCAAAAATGTTGCAGAGTAAAGGAGATAGGTCAAAGGGGTTAAAATTTCCCGAACCTAATATCTATAGTCAATTTAATTTAGTATGGGGTGGCTGTTCCTCTCAATGGAATGTTTTCAGATCTATTTGTTTCCCCTAATTATTTAAAAAGACTATATCAACATATCTATCAAACATTCATCGGACTTACGTACAAGGCCCCTAAAGCCCTCAAATTTGGGAGAATTGCTTGAACGATGGTTCCCAAACA
>JAAUPO010000236.1 GCA_012033095.1 Synechococcaceae cyanobacterium RL_1_2
CTAACAATACCGCTTCCTTTACCTTTACGGGAACGGCCGCCGATGCCAATGCCGCCCTCGCTACCCTTACCTATAGCCCCAACGCCAATTACAATGGGCCGGATACCTTAACGGTGACGACGGAGGATCAAGGTAATACCGGTACTGGAGGTAATCTAATTGATACGGATCAAATTGCCATTACAGTTAACCCCGTCAATGATGCCCCCATTAACACCGTCCCCGCAGCCCAAACCGTTAACGAAGATACGGATTTAGTCTTTAATGCCACCAACGGGAATGCTATTGCCCTAGACGATATTGATGTCAATAATGCCAGTTTTAACCGGGAGTTTAACCAGGCAGCTTATATCGATCAACAACAGATAACGTTAAGTGTTAACCATGGGATTTTAACCCTAGGTAGCACCGCCAACTTAACGACGGTTACAAACAACGGTACGGGTCAAGTTACCATAGGGGGCACGATCGCCGACTTGAATGGGGCCCTAAGCGGATTAATTTATCGAGCCAATGGCAATTTTAATGGAGCCGATGTCTTAACTATTTTGACTAGCGATCTCGGTAATACGGGAACCCCTGGCCCCCTCACCGATACGGATACGATCGCCATTACCATTAACCCCATTAACGATGCCCCCACGATCGCCACACCAGGGAATCAAACAGTTACTGGTACCACCTTAACCTTCTCCAATGCTGGGGGTAATGGCTTTACCATTGCGGACATTGATATTGATCCGAACCTGAACCAAGTACCCTTTGGAGATAGCCAAGCCGTTACCGTTTCCGTATCAGGAGGCAGTTTAACCGCTAATGACACTAGTGGAGCCACGATTAGCAATAACGGTACCAGCAATTTATCCATCGTTGGAACCATCGCCCAGGTTAATCAAGCCCTAGATGGAATAGTGTTCAGCTTTAATCAAACCCTAACCGGGGATATTCCTTTGGTCATTGTTACTAACGACCAACAAAATAGTGGCATTGATAACTTGGCCTTAGAAGCCACGAAAACTGTGATCATCACCGTGCCTGATGGGGATGGGGATGGTTTAAATACCCCCTATGAAAATCAAGCTGCCACCGATGGGGGCCAAGCTAGTGCTAGTAATAATTTTGGCACTGCTACCCTCTATTTAGATCAAAACGGTACCACCGTGCCTAGTTGGTTTCTGGTAACAGCCGCTTCCCAATCAATGTTGGGGGGAACTATTGATAATCCGGCCCTAGGGTTTAGGAATATTGGCACTGAGCAAGCCAGTAATTTGATCAGTAATTTAGAGGTGGCTTTTGATAGTACAGATCCTAAAGCGAGCAGTTTATCTAATCTAGAAGCCTCTTTAGATATATTGAGTTTTGATTTAATTCCTGGCCCGGGTAAAAATCTTGGCAATCAAGTTTTTGCGGTGGCGATTAAATTGCCGGAAACTAAAACCATTGATACCCTAAACCTGTTTAAAAACGGTCAACTGATCGATTTTCGCCGCGAAGAAAATCCCGATCGCGGTAATTTAGCCTTCAGTGCTTTAACGGGGATAGAACTCCAAGATCGAGATTTAAATGGAGTAGCAGATTGGGCGATCGCCTATCTCCAGGATGGAGGTTGGGGAGATAACGATGGTGAGGTTAATGGCAAAATTTCCACCTCCCTTTTAGCTACTAATTGGGACTTTGGGGCCAGTGGTCTCCAAGGACAGGATCAGGGGCTGTCCTTCAACGGCGATCGTAGTTTTGTTAGTTTCTCCCTGGCCAATTACCTAGGCACAACGGCTTCGGAAGTAGGTTTTACCCGGGTGGTTCTCGATGGACAGGGCAATATTACCCAAGTAAATGGCATTGCTGTTAATTCCCTAGAGGAGACAAAAACCGCCATCTTACAACAAGGTCAAATTCTCTTTAGTACCCTTACTAATGGGGAAAATCCTGGGATCGCCCCCCAACAGGGCATCATTAGCTTAGATCCATCAGAAACCGCTGTGTTCTTTGTGATTAATGATGGTACCAAACAAGAACTCTTAGCCAATGGTTTAACTTCCAAAGGAGTAGTCTTCTCGATCTCCAACCTCAACCCGAATAACACCAATGCTTTTTCCACTAGCGGTTCCGGGGAAGCGGTCAGTCTTAATTTTGCTAATCTTCTCACCATCAATAGCAAAATTTTGACAGCGACAGAGGTCGCATCCCAGCGATCGATCCTAGCCATTAATGGGGAACAAGGTGGCCCCATTGATGAGCTCATCGATTTAAAAACTTCTGGGGCTTTTGACCAAAAAACCGTAACCATCTCCCTTAAATTAGATCGAGAGGCAGACTATAACAATTCCGTTTACCTTTATCGGGTAGATGATGCCCAGGGATCAATTTTTGATCCGGTTACCGGCACAATCCTTAATCCCCAGAATGGTTTAAACACTAGGCAACAACAAACCTATCTCAATCTAATGGTTAAAGATCGCTTAGTTAACGGCTCTGAACTAAAAGTAGGGGATCTACAATCCGTTACCGTTAATGTGGATCTTGTCGGGGGGAATTTCTATCTTCCTTTCATGATCAGTAATGGCACTATCAATAATGTTAGTTCCAATTTTGACAATGTATTAACTTCCTTTATGGGGGTTAATAATGACCGGATTGACCACATTCGTTCCCTTGGCACCGGCGTATTTGGCTTTGAAGATAAAATTGGGGGCGGCGATCGTGACTTCAACGACATGATCCTCACGGTAACTCAAGTTATTACCCCGATCGCCTAATCACCCCAATGGAGATAGGTGAATTATGGCAATCACAGTTAATGCTTAATTAAGCTTCACTTTAAACTTAATTAATGACCATCATTAAACTTAACCCTTTTGCTATTTATTCTTGGATATTCCATATTTTCACCTATCTCCTCCATCAATAAATTACGATTTTATTACCCATTTATTAAGGATTTAACGATCTTGCAAAAAACATTTTAACCATGAATAAAGCCCTTTCAACCAGGATTTTACTTTTTTAAAATGCAACCATAAATCAATAGGGGAAACAATAAAAATTAATGCCAGTAAATTTATTCAAAATTCATTCAAAATTTATTCAGATCTTAATTGTTGATAATTAATCATCTTTTTATTTTGTTGATACTTATCCCAGTAGTTTTCATAAGTTTTATACCCATACATTATGTTTAGGGTTATTTCTAATAAAAACATCATTTTATTTATCACAACCACAACCACTTTTAGTTTTTTTTCATAGGCAGTTTCTAAGATAAATCTCAAATTTATATGTGATTTATACGTGAGCGTGCAATTAATATATTCAGGGGAAAATTATGCTTGATCGAAATTTTGATCAGAAAAACAATGAAAATTTGTTAAGTACGAATTTTTTAACTAATCTTGATCCCTATGGATTGAAATTCGAGCAAGCCCATGATTCTGGTGGTTTAAGTGCTGGGAGTAATTTTTCTTTAGCAATTTTTGATGATCAAACTTTGGGGGCAAAAGAAATAGGATTTGATCCCCAAAGTTTAGTTTTTGTTGATGGTCAATTAGATTATTATCCAGATCTAATTAATAGCCTAGACCCAACTGTTGTTTTTTATACGTTAGATGCCCAAACTAATGGTATTGAACAAATTAGGGATATTCTGACCAATTATCAAAATTTAGATGCTATTCATATCCTGAGCCATGGTTCTGATGGGGCGGTGCAATTAGGCAATACCTTACTGACTGAGGATAATTTATCTATTTTTAAGGATAGCCTAGGCCAATGGGGGGAAGCATTAACGACGGACGGGGATGTTTTAATTTATGGTTGTGAAGTGGCTTTGACTCCCCAGGGTAAAAGCTTTGTGGGGAATTTGGCGTACTGGCGATCGGCGCAGATATTTCTACGTCCGAGGATTTAACGGGTGAAGGGGGGGATTGGGATTTAGAGTATCAAGTTGGAAATGTAGAAACAACGAGTTTACAGTTTAATAATTACCATGGGACGTTATTGACGGAGTACAGCCTCCAACAACTCTTTGATCTGTGGCAGGATGGCACTCCCGATGATCTGAATTTAGGTACGGATATCCGTCTGAATTTGAATGATAATTTGGCGTTATCCGGTGTGTTGAACGTTGCCAATACTTCCGCCGGAAGCCTTCAATTAAGTGCCACTAATCTTGCTGCGATCGTGGGTCGGGGGGCCAATACCTTTGACAATGCGGCCGATGATGTGGGTTTTGCATTTAGTAATCTGGGCTTAAATTTTACTTTAAATTCTGATTTAACTTATAACTACAGCCTAGATTTGAGTGGTGCGGGTCTAGCGATTCGGGGCTTAGAATTCCTGACGGTGGATAGCATTACCGCTGCGGGGGGTAATCAAAGTAGTACTAGCCTCACCATTAACAATGCCACTCTGAAGGTTGGGGATTTCTTTAATCTAAGTGGCTCCATGGCCTATCAAGCCACGGCCACCACTACCAATTTTTCCGCTACAGGGGTTAATGCCTTTATTGGGAATAATCAAGGAACGGCTACTACCACTGATGATGTAGGTTTAGGCTTATCTAATGTCAATTTTGCCCTAATTAGTAATGCCGATGCTACCTATAGCTACAATCTGACCAACGCTAATGTGGCTTTAGTGGGGATTAATAACCTTAGTCTATCCACCACAACGGTTTCGGCGACGGGGGATAATAGTCAAGCTAGTGTCGCGATCGGGGCATTTAGCCTAGATGTAGCAAATAATGCAGCTTTTTCTGGTAATAACCTTAATTTTGTTAAGGATGCCACTGGTACTAGGTTTGAAGGATCTGCTATCAATGCGTTTGTGGGTAATAACCAGGGTAATATCAATCCCCTCGATGATGTAGGGATGTCCCTTAGCAATGCTGGATTAAATCTTGCCATTAGTAGCACTGGAACCTATACCTACAATCTCACCAATGCTAGTGCCGCCCTCGTCGGAATCCCGAATTTAACCCTAGCTGCAACTAATATCAGTGCCAACGGTGATGCCACCAGTACGAATGTCAATATCGGCACATTCACCCTCGATGTAAATGGCAACGCTAAACTATCCGGTACAGCTCTAACATTTACCAATAATGCCAGCGGTATTAG
>JAAUPO010000008.1 GCA_012033095.1 Synechococcaceae cyanobacterium RL_1_2
TTTTAAATTGCTCAGGGTCGTAGCAAATTTTCCCTCTTCATCAGCGGTGACACTGACTAAAAATTCTTGGATAGGGCCATAGTGGGAAGTATTTTCATTGACTTTATACAAATCAACGGTGGAACCTTCATCAGCTAAACCATCGATCGCCACTTTCCCATTCATCAAAAATAACTTGTCACTCAAAAATGCTGGGGTATTGATAGCCCCGTTACCGGTATCTAAACGACGGTTGCCAGAATTGCGGCGGGGGTTAGAACCGTCTCCCACTTGATAATCCTGGATGCCATCATAATTACGGGTAACTAGATCAATACTTAGCCCTTCGAGGGCCCCATAGGTATTACGGTTAATGAGGTTGCGATCGCTCTTGGATAGCCGTTACCACCACCCCAGGGCCCGTTTGGTTAGTAATTTTATTATCCACCACCAAATGATCATCCCCCATCAGATAAACCGCTGCCCGTCTCAAGCGGCGACCATTATACTTAATATCATTTTCATTGAGGGTGATGGAACCTTCGGTTTTAAATAAATACACCCCACTACCATCATTGCCACAAATTAAATTGCTGGTAATTTGGGCTTTATCCACATTGCCATCCAGACGAATCGCATCCGGCATCCCGTTAATGCCATTGGCCGTAATAATATTATTAATCACCTTCATCCCATTGGCCCGTCGAGAAGTGATAATGCCACTACCTTCATGGTAACTAATTCGATTGTGCTGAATGATGGTATCCACCCCATTAAACACGGATACTCCAAAGGCAGAGGTGCGAGGTGGCATCGTTTCTTCGGGGGTCAGACCTAACCAGTTATGCTCGATCATTACCTCCGTTGGTGCAGAAACATCTTGGTCAAAATAACTATCCCTTAGGGCATCGTATTCAGGAAATTCATTTTTGGGGATGCCTCCCTGGGTAAAGGGAAATTCCGGCAACACCCTAGCAATAAAAATATCCGCCGGTGGTGTCACGCTGGTGATGCCTTGGGGAGCGGTAAAACCATAAATACTTAAGCCCCGAATGGTCACTTTGTCCGCGGCAACGGTTAATCCTCGAAAAATATATTGTTCTGGATTGGCGGTCAGACTAACCACTGGTACCGGAATTTCAATTTCAGCCGTAGCGGAAACCGTTTTGTCATATCCGGGGTTAGTGGTGCCATCGATGGTTAATCCTTCTGTAATCAGGGGAGGAAGAATATCGTTGAGGGTAATTACCCGATTACCCTCACTGAGATTAAACCCGATCCTGGAAAAAGTTTCTGGCCCTAAAAGGGTAACTTGGCCTTTTTCCTGGGGACTTAATTGCTCATAGAGCAGGGACCCATTGGTCAACTCGATCGCTTCCCTGAGGGTGAATTGATTGTCCGGCGTGGCGGGGCCATCCCCATTACTATTCACCACCACTCGATAATTAGGCACTTCGAGGGGGGGCAAACGCCAGGGCTTTTTTCATTGGGATTCCCAAGGCTGGAGTTAATAACGCTAACAACAGGGCGATGGGCCAAGCTTTAGTTTTAGTGATTGTTTTAACCATAATTGCTCAAGGGAAAATCATCCATCGTTGTCATTGTTAGTAAGAGAAGATTCCTGTTGTTGGGGCGGTGCCACATACCGGGATTCTCCAAAGCTGTCAAACAGACCATCTAGCTTGAAGGTCAGTCCTAAATAGGGGCCATTCGCGACGCGGGAACCGGAAAAATCATCGTTGTTGATATCGCCAAAACCATAACCCGCCGCCAACCGTAGATCCGGAGTAAGGAAGTAGCCCGCTTCTAAGGAAACCCCCATTTCACTGTAATTTGCAGAAGGTTGATTAATCCAACGGGCTTCTCCCAGTAATTCTAGGTTGTAATTTACTCGATAGGTGGCCCGCAATTGAGCGAGGGAAATATTCGTATCACCAATGAAATCCCTGGCGAGATAGGTGGTGTTGTGCTTGTAAGCATACTTTCCATAAAATTCCCATTGCCAATTAGGGGCGTAAATTAACTCGGCCGCAAAGACATTTTCCTTGGATTCGTTGCCGGTGCCAAACAATAGGGACTCAGGGATAATGCCAGGGTTTTCTCGATATTCGTAGCGTAGTAAGGCATTTAAGCGATCGTCTTCGGGCTTACGATAGGCTAAACCTAAACGCAGGGTACGCTGGGTTGGTAAGTTAGTGAAAACTTGGTTGGCAGAGCTGGATTGGTTGTAGGCCAGTAACGTACTTAAGGCATTAGTGATTTTACCACTGGCGTTGGCCCGGATCACCGTGTTTTTATTCTCCCCAAAATCTCGATGTTCTAAGCTAGCACTCAGTCTTAGCCCTGGATTATCGTTGTACTCAATGCCAAAGTTGTAGGTATCACCATCTTCAAAACCAAGGGAAGAACTACCTTGACCATAGGCAAAGGGTTGCTCAAACTGAGTGCCAGAAGCAGTGCGGGTGAAGTTATTGTTGAACACATGTTCGTAGCCAAAGTTCATTTTTAACCCTGGAGCTACTGCCCATTTGTGGTTCAACCCTAATGCCCCATTCCCAACGGTGCGATCCACTGCGTTAAGGATGTTATAGCGTCCGGTTAGGGTGGTGTCGTCCCCAAGGTTATAGTTGGCGTTAACCCCTGCGTTGAGAATGGACTGACCGTCTAAATTACCGCCGGTAAACCACTGTTGGGTTAAATTGACATTGACTTGATCTAATACCCGCCAGTTAATCCCGATCGCGGTACGGTCGGACACGATCGCATCTTTTTGCTGGGTGAGGGTATGTTCATTGAGGGCATTAAAACTTAAACGGCTGGTAATGGGAACCGTCAGCATGGAGCGTAATTGGGAGGAGGTAGTCGATAGTAAATTACGGGGGGTATTATCGGTGCGATCGCGCCATAACCAATCTAAGGAAAGGGTAGAACTCCCAATGCGCTGCTGTAATCCGGCAGTAATGGTGGTTAGTTCATTGTCCACACTACGGCCGGGTACTGGCTCAAAGCGAGGGTCCAGAAATTCCTCTAGGTTATTGATGGGCCGGGGCGCAACGCCAAAGTTTTCCTGTTTTTCATAGCGCACATTAAAGGAAGTAGTGGGGGATAATTTGCCGATGGCGGAGGCCCCATAACGGGTTTGACCAGGGACAAAACTAGAAGCCGTCGTGTTGGAAAAACCAGCGTCTGCCCGTTCGTAGTAAAGGTTAGTGCTTACCCCGTTGATTGGTTCAGCTTTGAGATCAAATTTATAGGCACTACCAGCAACTTGCTCAGAAAAATCAGAGGCATTGTTAGAATGGGCGTACTCCGCCGTCAGCTTGGTTCTGCTATCAAAGGTAATTTGACCATTCAAACCATATAGCTCAAAATCTTGGTTCCCTTTATCTTCTTTGACGTAAGTTCCGCCTAACCAGGTCTCTTGGTTACTATCGCGATCGAAGTGGTACTTAAATCGACCCCCCACAATGCTAGTATCGCCGCTGCTAGTATCTTGATCGAACTCATAGGTGGCAACAACTTTGCGGGTCAACAGCGCACCATCGTCCCCGATCGCGGTTCGTAGCAAAGGACGTTTTAGGAAGAAACTACCCGTATCATAATCAATATCGTAATCTAAACCCCGGGCTAGCTTTTCCCGTTGCACCACTAAACCCGGATTATTTAATTCCTCTAGTTCGACAAATAATTCCTCTGAACCGGCCACCAAACGACGACGGGAAAGGAAATAAGTGCCACTAGTGCCATCGGGGGCGATGCTATCCCGCTGGAATCCATCCACTTCATCGGAATAAAAAGCCGATAATTGCAGATTCCCCAAATTAAAGTTAGCTTTAGCTCCGTGAAGTTGACGGTTAAAATCAAGGTAACGAGACCCCGTACCCCCAAATTCCCTGGTACTAAAATCCCCCCACATCAAATAATCAGGCTCGGCGTTAGTAAGATCAGGGGTGCGTTCAATGCGAAAATAAACGCTATCAGTGGAGGGGGCCACCTTATCTACGGTGGAACTATCACCGTAAACGGGATACTGCATTTCTGAAGATTGATAGGTGCCAAATAAGCGAGTTTCACCGTTGTCATCTTGATTGATGGCTCGCTCACTATTAAACGCCCCGGTAAACTTCCACTCCCCAACATTCCCTGTGGTAAAGAATGCTGATTTAACATCAACTTCGGAATCTTCCGCGCCCACTAAGGGGAGATAGTCCCTTAAACTGTCATAGAAATCATTGCCTTTTGCACCCCAACGCAGATCTAACACCCCAGTGAGTAAGGATTGTTGCCGTACGGGGGTACTGAACTGTAAACGGGTAAAGGCTTCTAATTCTAAGGCGGTGGCCCTAATTCTTACGGTGCCAGCATCCAAACTCGATCGCAGTTGGGCAGAAAATAAACCATTGACCGATTCCACCTGAAAACCAGGAATATCTTCGTTTTGATCCGCGCCAATAAATTCCCCATCACTGGTATAGAGGGTAACAATGGTATTCCAATTAGAACGGTTAAAGTTTTCATCTAGGAATTGACCCCTAACGGTGGCGGTGGAACGGCGATCGGCTGGAATCCGACTTTCAGCAGTGCTCAGTTCCATGGAGGTAGGCAATCCCTGTACCAAGACCCGAATGGAGGTATCGGGTTGGGCAATACCAT
Organism: Synechococcaceae cyanobacterium RL_1_2; assembly: GCA_012033095.1. Lineage (GTDB taxonomy): Bacteria > Cyanobacteriota > Cyanobacteriia > Cyanobacteriales > JAAUPO01 > JAAUPO01. The sequence goes on from JAAUPO010000008.1 coordinate 4,633, forward strand.
TAAGCTTGGATTTGGTAGTTAGAACGTTTTCCCCTAACTCAAAAATTACCCCGTACCAACTTTGGGTAACAGTATTAGTTTCTAGGTCATTTTGGGTACGACCAATCAATTTGCGATCAACTTTGTTGCCATTAAGATAAAGATCCACCTCTGCCCCTACAGGGTATTGAATAATGATGGTATTGGTATAACCATCTAAAATGTCATTGGGAGTAGGGGAAAGGATCTTAACGTTACCCGTACTATTGGTCGAAGCACTAAGGTCTAGCTGGGCAATTTGGACGGAGGATTCGAGAATAAATTGTTCGCTAGCCGTATCACCATTGGTTGGGGGAACGGATAACCCTGATTGCTCTAGCCAATTAATCCCTCGGCCATTCAGGGCGGAGGAACTAGATGCCGCCGCAACGAACTCATCCCCCGATCGCTCTTGCCAACGGATATTATCTCCATTAGGTAACCTGGAACCTTGATCCACCGCTGCGACAAATTGGGGTAAGCGGTCTGGAGCGGCATTAAACTCATCAAGCCCTGCTGGAGCATTAATATTATTTGGGCTATTATTTGGGGTCGCGATCGCGTTATTTTCATTGAGGCGAAAACTATCCAACGCCACCACTAAGTCATCATCAATGGGATTGGCAGATCTCGGAAAATCATCAAAAGCCACTAAAAAGTCACTATTGATAGTTTCAGCATTATTGGTAGCCTGGAAACTATCCAAGGCCACAACAAAATCACGGGAATTACTTTGGGCACCAGTTAATTCGAAGGTGTCTAACGCCACCACAAAATCATCTGATTGACCCGCTTCGGCCGCTGTGGTTTGAAAACTATCTAACGCAACTAGAAAATCATCGGTTTGGTTGGGTTGTTCTGCGGTAGTTTGGAAACTATCTAACGCAACTAAAAAGTCACTATTACTTGTTCCCTGGCTATTGAGCTCAGAGGTATCTAACGCCACAAGAAAATCATCTGATTGACCCGCTTCGGCCGCTGTGGTCTGGAAACTATCTAACGCCACAAGAAAATCATCGGTCTCAGTCGCTTGTTCTGCGGTAGCTTGGAAACTATCTAACGCAACTAGAAAATCACTTCCATTAATTTGATTAGTAGTTACTTGGGAGGTATCTAACGCGACAACAAAATCTTCTATTTGATCCGATCGATTCCCTGTTGTTTGAAAACTATCCAACGCCACGAGAAAGTCTTGGCCTTTAATGCTATTACTCTGCACAAGTTGGGTGGCATCTAACGCAACGAGATTAGATTCATTAAGATCTAACCAAGCCACCTGGGGTTCAATATCCGTAATGGTGGGGGTTAAGTCTTGAATCTCAACATTATGGTCAACCCATTCAATGTGAGAGTCTAAATCCTCTAGCCATTGGTCTAGCCAAACGATCGCGTCCCCATTAGCTCCATTGGTAGGTTCGGATTGAACAGCCTTAACCTCAATGGCTTCTTGGGCGTTGATTTTTTTGCTCTCTTCTTGCTCAATATGACCCAGCTCCACTAGAGCTTGAAGGGTAAGCTCCTGCTCCCCGTTTGTTTCCCCTGACTGGGTAAGATTAGGTTCCCCTAAGGAATTTAAAGTGTGTTCGTAAAATTCTGGTTGCGCTGGGATTAATAACTGCTCTTCACCAGTAGCAGAGGGATCAACCTGGGACAAATCAATGGCTGCGGCAATTGAACCCGTTGGCCAGTTAGATCATCCTGGGGCGAAACATGATCCTCTGGCAAATAATTACTAAGGGGTGAAGGGGCCTCATTTTCAGCTTTAACCGCGATCGGTGCGAGGGCAACACCGATAATGGTGGCCATAACGGCTAGCCAGCGCAATTGAAATAGGTTCATGGTATAAGTTTTCATGTTACGCTTCATGGCTTAAAAGTCCTCCTCACCAAATGTGGGAGTAACCCCAAAATTCATCCTCACCATACCCCAGGTGACAAATGCACTAACCTGGACTGGCTATTTTTCTCGCTGAACACTAGGTTAGGGGCGAGGGTATAACCAGGGATACTGGTAAAATCTACCGTCCCAGTGTAATAACCGGGTAGCACGTTTCTTAGGGAGAACATTCCTTCCGCATCCGTACTAACCCGATTACCATCTTGCAAATAAACCACTGCATTGGGAATACCTGCTTCTCCTGGTTGTTGTTCCCCATCAAAGTTTTTATCAACAAACACCCGGCCCACGATAATACCGTAATCGCTTAAAATGCCTCGATTCAACCGTAAGGTATGGATTGCAGGGCCATCACTGACGCTCACCGGCCGGTTACGATCGCTCACATCCGCCGCATTCACCGATGCCAAATTCTTCCCAGTCCCCCTAATGGCATCAGGAGTTACTTCCGCTGCATAGGTTAGAGCTAATGTCTCACCCTGAACCATGACCGTATCGTTGATGTTGGTGTTAAAGGTTTCATCGATCGTGAAAATAACCTTTTGCCCTTCATTGGTTACGGTGATATCCATATCTTCCCCTCTCAGTTCAGCTTTAACCGAATCAGGAAGAATGTTAAAACCTTGGGGCAGAGTATCCGTAACTACCACATCCCCGATGAGGTATCCGCTAAGGTTCTGACTAACACCCGATAGATAACAATGTCCCCAGGAGCAGCGGCAGCCTTATTACCCGTTTTAGTAATTTGAATACTCTGGGCAATACAGGTACGCAAATCTAAGTTAATGCTTTCTAAACTTAGACCCTGATTATTCGCATCTTCAACTTCTAACTCTGTAATTTTACTAACGGTTAAAGTGCCATTAATCGTCGCATCACCGTCAATTAAGTTGATCGGCAAACCATCGATCGCCCTAGCAGTATAGGAAACAATTGTATTATTCGGGTCAGTTGCTTCGTCCCGACCAGTGATCCTAATTTCAATTACCCTTTGCTCATAGGGGGAACCGGGGGGGGGATCCACCATCAATAAATAGGTATCACCTATATCTAATTGATTACGGCGATCGTCCAACAGGAAGGAAAAAGAACCCCTCGGCTTACCATTAACATCAAAGTTAAGTAAATCAAATGGATTATCATTGGTAATATTTGGGCCAATCCCCTTAGGAATATTGTTGGTTAAATCATCCGGTAATTCCGTCGGAGTCAGCTCAAGGGGAGCTAAAGGATTGAGTCCAGTTTCATCAGGAGTAAAGAAACCAATCTGGAAGCCATCATAATCTGGTAACTCCCCTCCGTTACACACAACCTGTCCAAACGGATCCGTTAAAGGCTCTAATTTTAACAGTACGGTTTGATCGACGGAATTGTTATTACAGGTACTTGTTTCGGGGGTTAAGGATAGATTGACAGGAGAAACGTTAGAGTCATCATCATTTGAACCAACTTTAACATCTACAAAAACCTTGATTTTTTGATTACTATCAATGACTTCAACAATTTTATTAGCGGGGTCAGTACTTTCACCTTCTTTTAAAACTTTACCGTCAACATCAATTACTTGATAGGTTACTTTGAGGACTTCCCCATTACCCGTTAAACCAGCCACCGCATCATTTTTATTCGGAATTGTGATCTTTCCCCTAGAATCCTGACTGTTGCTGTCTATTTCATTCACAATTAAAAATTCAAAAGTTAAGACATCCCCTTGACCTAAATCAGGACTTAAACTTTGTCTAATTTTGATTAATTGCTCTTCAATGCTGATTCGGACATCTTCCAAAATTTTGGGCAGTATCAGTACTAACGGCACTTTTCGCCGCATCAAATGCTGCTTTTTGAGCCACTTCAAATTGTGCAGTGCCAGGACTTTGATTAAGGGCAGAAGAGGCTGAACTCAAGATTAGGTTAATTTCATTATCACTAAGTTCATAGGTCTCAAGGGAAATTCTATTTAATCCCGCTAAGGCCAATAGTAGATTAGTATCGGTCACAGATTGGGCTGAGGCCCCAGAATTACTCTCGATCGCTTGTCTGATGGAAGCTAAGGCAGAACTTTTAGTTGCATTATTGGCAATGGGAACTAAGCCAAGACTGATTCCTTGTAAAGCCCCCGCATTAGCTACCGATTGAGTATTTCCGGCTAACTCCAATTCTTCGGATAACGCATCATAAATTAAGCCAAGGTCATAGATTGGGCCATCACTATCACTGATCCCACTAGCCTTGATTCGAATATTAGGGTAAACAAATTTGATACTGGCAATATTAGATGTATTGTCGGCAATGATTTGGGTGGGGTCATCGCTAGCACGAAATTGATAGCTAGCGGTATTGAAGGAATTTACAGTTCTTTGATCTTTGTTAGGGTCAAAACATAGGGACGAAGTTTGGGCTTGAACTTTAAAAGTAGGGGGCAAAATGCTACTACAAACCATCGCTGTTAGCACGAATAACAGGCTATGTTTGAATTCCTTAGTAGTAATTTTGCTTAACTTAGTCACAGGTTTATCCGGTATTGAAAATATCTCGAAAATAATTACTTCTGTCCTGGAGAGGGGAAGGCTAGCAAAATAACCTTCCCCAGGTTTTAGCGTTATCGCTATAGGATTGCGTCTTTTTGCTTAACGAACCCGTACTTCATAATTCGCTTTAACACCGGCTTCAGGAGCTAACTCAGAGCCAAACTCAAAACGAATGTGGGTGTACATTTCCGCAGGAGCAGGTACTTCCTTAACCGTTCCGTCGGCCGAGGTTTCTTTAATCGTGGGATTCGCAACAAAAGTTTGACCTTTATCGATGCTATAGGTAGTAACTGCACCATTAGCTTTAGCAGAACCCAAAACATAGACCATTTTGTCAGGAATAGGCTGATTTAAGGTTAGGTTTTGAGCTACTTTATCCCCTGCATTAGTTCCTTCTACGCTATAAAGTAGAACGTCCCCAGGTTTAACAGAAGCTTTGTTGCCCAAGTTTTCATAACTAACAACTTCTTTCCCTTGGCCATCCATGGAAATAGTTTTTAAAGCAGCAGATAGGTTAAGTTCCACCACCGGCCGATTAAAGACCTGGGTAATGGCAGAACCTGCTTGCTCTAAACTCGCTCTAACGGGGGCACTGTTAATGACTGGAACGGCAGCAACTAAAACTAAGGCTCCCAGTCCTGCATACCAATTTTTAAGTTTCATAATTTTTCTTGATTGATTCTGTACACGAAATAAATGAACTATCTAATGGATAGCTGGGGTATGGGCACCCCAACTAAACAAAGATAAAATTAGTTAACAACACGACGGAAGGTGAAGGTTCCTTCTGTTTGAGGTGTAATGGTGCCGGCGGCTGTGGTGTCATTGGTGTAAACCGTAACGTCCCCAGCTTGGTCAGTACCGGTTTGATCTCCACCAGGAGCAAAGGTCACAGTGGTAGAAGTAACGCCGTCAGTGAATACACCGTTGGCGGAACCAATAACGTTGCTGGTATCGATACCGCTAGTAGCATCTGCATCACCATCTAAGTCATCGTTGTCCACTGCCCAGTTGTTAGGTGTGCCGGTAGTGCCATCCTCTGTGATGATGAAGTCCGTCGCACTTAAGACCACGTTCAAAGAGTTACCAGTTTGAGTCTCAGAAATATTTCTGTAGGTAACTGTATACTCAAGAATATCGGTGGGTTTGGGGTTATAGGTGGGGTTCGGAGTGGTAGGAGTACCGCCAGTTAAGCTCACAACGTTATCGGTCGCATTCCCTACACCACCACCAGCAGGGGTTACACCATCTGCTTCAAAGATAGTTACATCTTTGGCAACTCTCATAAAGCCGGTGTAAAGGCGATCGATGGTGAAGTTAAATACCGTATCAGCAGCGGGGTCAAATCCAGAATCTTGGGTGTTTTCAGGATAGCCACAATGGGAATACTGACGCGGGTAAGCTCTGGGGTGCCAGGCGGTAAATCTACTGTTACGGTGTAATCAGTACTACCCCCTAGAGGAAGGGTGCCGATGTTAACAGCGAAGTCTTCAAAGTTGTTAAGGGTACCACCTAAACCAGTGGAAAGACCTGGATTAAGGACAAAGCCACCAGCTGCAGTGTAGTCATAGACTGCACTAACAGTACCAGCATCGTTAGTAATGGTTACTACTGTGCCATCAGGAATATCTGTGTCAACACCGTAATCTTCTGCACCAGGAGTTGCCCCACTGGCAAAACTCGGTCTGATGGGACGAAGGGTTACGTTATCAATTTGGGAGCTGTTAGTAGGTGGGTTATTAACGGTATTGTTAAATAGTTCAGGAGCCGGGTCTCCACCGTTTTCAGGGGTACTTTGGTTAGTAAAGTCATCCTGGTCAGTGGTAGGCCCGATCGCTTGAGGTGCCTGATCTGGCCCGTTAAATAAACCTAAGGAAGGAGGGGCTACAGGAGTTACAACAACAACGTTATCTTCCCCTTTTGGCCCAGTACCAGTGTTGTCATTACCAGGATCTGTGCCATCGGTAGCAGGGTCAGCTACCCCGTCATCTATCGCAGGATTGAAGTTAGAACCTGTAGGATCAGGGGGAGTATTATCGTCGTTGAAGTTGTTAGGTTTTTGGTCACCAGATTCATCGTAGATAATCTCATTGGTGGGGTCATTTTGGGTTTCACCAAAACCTTGGGCGATGTTATTGACACTATCACCAGAAGCCGGTAAGCCAGAGGTGATTACACGGAAGAATAAACCAGGATCGTTGAGTAGGTCTGGAGTCGCAGTTTGAGTACTTCCACCGAGAGGAATGACACCATTGGCAACCGTATCATAGACAAAACCAACGCGAGTGGCTGTGTTAGGAATGAAAGGTGCCACTGCGGCTGCGCTAGTCCATGTAGCAGTAGGAGCAGGGGTGGTTGTGGGATCGGTGGTATATACCGCTACCCAGCCAGCAGGAAGGTTCGCATTAATATCAAATGCGCTATCAATAACGGTGCCGACGGGAACCGCGTCAGAAATTAAGACGTAGGTGCCGGGGGTACCATCTACACTGATATTAGTACCTTCTAAGGCTGCCGGCTGGAATCCACCATTGGCGGAAGTGGATTCAACCGTAGCATCTAAACGATACAGGAGTTGATCATCCGTCGCACTGGCGGGGTTATTGATAGTCTGGGTAAGACGGGTCTTCTCTACGGTTAAGAGAGCCACATTTCTAACCTGGGTAGATAGGTTAGTTCTGAGGAAGGCCGCTGCTTCTCTTTCGCCATTAACGGGAGCACCCGCAGGTTCCCCAGATAGGCCATCAGCAACGTCAAGGGTATTAACATCGGCTAAACCATTGCTAGCAGATTGGTTTTGGGTAGCAGCACTATTGTCGTTAGGAGGAGTGTCACCATACTGCACGCTAACAGGATTGGTAGCTACGGTCTCGGTTACGGTGGCAGTAATTCGAACGGTGAAAGTATCTTCTGATTCAACTTCCCCTGGTTCACCAATACCGCCTGTACCGTTGGGGAAAGCGGCGGCGAGGAGAGCTTCAGTGCTACCACCGGCAGTAACGTCAACCGGCGTACCTAAGGTCGCACCGTTAACGCTAATGATTTGGGCAGTTAAGGTACCAGCATTAAGACCCACTGTCGCAATATCGGCAGCGGCAGGTAGATCAATAAACGTACCATGTTACCAGTGTTAGTAACTCGGAAATCGTAGAATAGTACGTCACCGGTTTGAACACTACCGCTGTTAGTATCGGTAATACCAACGGCGAGAACTTCAATCCCTGCTACTTCATCAACGATTACATCCACTTGGTTGGAAGTGGTGGTGTAGGGATCCCCATTGGTATCGTTATAGCTTGCGCTGGCTTCGTTACTAATGGTTGTTCCGGCCAAGGTTCCGGCGGCTAGCACAGGCAGACCAAGCTGAAATAGGCTTGTTCCCACAAGGGCTGTACCTATCAGTGGCCGATAAAATTTTTCGTAAGTTTTTTGTTCTTTTTTCATAGGATTGAATTCAACTCCATTGGTTGAAAATTTAGTACATTTTGTCACCACTTAGGAATCTTGAGGAATAGCCTTCAGAGGTTAATTTACACTAACTACATACTACATAACTACAGTAGGGGAAGCTAACAGTAGCTTATCCAAAAGGGACGTGGAGTTTATTTCCGTGGGGGTAAAAAAGGACTTTAGCCTTTCTGCTTGCTTACGCAATTTCAAATCATTTAAGTTGTTTAATCTAAGATCCTTGCCTAGGACGTTCCGAAGTAAGCATCCTAGGCAAGGAATTAAATTAGGACAATAATGTTGAAATTGTTTGTTCATGGAGAAAAGGTTCTTAGTTGTCCCACAGATTATGTTTCCTAGGGGGTGATTGTAATATAGGTTGTACAGTTTTTGATCTCAGGCAAATATTACTTTTCATAAAAATGATTTTGCTTAAAAAGCATACTTGAAAATAAGGCGAATGTTTTGGTATTCAAGCTTTTTATGGAAATAATTTGGATTGTAAATTTATGATAAAGCGCGAAAAAATCCGCTATAAATTTAGGGTGATTTACCTTTTTTTTGATTTTGTTCTAAATTTTGAAAAAACTTAATACAGTATTAAGAAAAAAATTAATATTACATAGTTAAGCTCCAGGAAGTAAAACCAGCTAAATTTAGGGGATGTTTGACAAGCCCCCCTTGTATCCATTCTGGGGGAAATAACCCAGATTTTAACCGATGAAGTCGCCCAATGGGGGCTTTGGGGGTGACTTAACAACATTTGATTTTAGACATCCTCTTGGGTATGACGATCGCTGACTGGATAGCAGAGATTAAGGGGTTGTGGGCTATGGCCAGCTTAAGGATCAGGGATAACGTCGCGAAGGATTAGGTTTAGCACCTTGATTTCCCCTCTGGCAACGCTTTAGGTTTTATTCGGCTTGGTTATGGTTATAGCCGGAAAAAATTGAAGTTAATACGAATAGGACTTACGTACAAGCCCCCTAAATCCCCTAAATTCACCAAATTTGGGGCATTTGCTTGAACGATTGTCCCCAAATATGATGGTTCCCAGGACAGAATCGAAATTTTTGCGTCAGTCCTGACGAAGTTAATACGTTAATCCTTAGTTGCTCAGATGAATGACTAATTCCCGTTGATGGGGGCGATCGCGGTGTTCCCAGAGGTAAATGCCTTGCCAAGTGCCCAGGGCTAAGCGTCCGTTGGCGATCGGAATATGTTCAGAGGTGTGGGTGAGTACCGAACGAATATGGGCGGGCATATCGTCCGGGCCTTCTGCACTGTGGATATAACTACGGCCGTCCTCTGGTACAAGCCGACGAAAAAAGTTTTCCAGGTCAACCAGCACATCAGGATCCGCATTTTCCTGAATGATCAACGACGCAGAGGTGTGGCGAACAAAGATGGTGCATAGACCCGTAACGATGCCGGAATTTTTAACAAGGTCATTAATGGGCTGGGTAATTTTATGGAGGCGTTTGCCGTCGGTGGTAATTTTGAGTAGTTGTTGATAGTGGGCCATAACCGGGAAAAATTAGGAGGTAGGGGACAAGTTGGAGGTGCAGACAGGACGAGGAACTTACCCAAGACGATGGGAATAAGGTGGGGTTTAGACCGATCGCGCTAAGGTGTAAGCCTTGCCTATCGGTAAAGTTTGTAAACTATTCGTAAATGTTTGAAGAGAATCACCATGGTAATTGGAATATTAAGTTGGTAATTTCCCCCGCGACAAAAGGAATTACTTGGCGATCGCGGGCCAGATCTTCGCCTTCAGTAAAAATAACGACGATGGCTGAAGCTCCTTGGGGGGATCGAATATAGGCCGCATCATGGCGCACCTGGGATGTCCAGCCTGCCTTTGACCATAGTTGATAATCTTGGGGTAACGTTGAGCCAATAAAATCTGTAATTTGGTTTTCTTCCCCTGGGCCAGGAGCCTTAATCTGGGTTAGAGGGCGTTGGAGTAACTTCATCATTTGTTGGCAGCGATCGCGGTTGAGAATTTGATGAAAAATGATGGCTGTCATTAGGCGGGCCACTGCATCGGTGGTGAGGGCATTGCGGCCGGAGCGATCGGGTTTAACAAAAAAATGTTCTCGGCCGTAATAACCATTCCCCCAGGTTTTTTGATTGGCATTAATCGACAACAATTCTGGCCAATGGAAGCTCTGGAAATAGTCGTTAATTTGGTTTCTTTGTCTTTGCCATGCTTTAAATTCCGATGGCTGGAGGGCTGGGCCACTGGTGGTGTTGGTGATGGTGTCAATGACTAAACTGGTGGCATCATTACTGGAGTCAATAATCATATCGGCGATCGCCCGTTGTAGTTCCGGGGAATCGGCCATTAATTGAGCTTCTAACCAATGGTGAGCCGCAACCAAATAAAACAATTTAATGATGCTGGCAGGGTAAATCACTGCATTGCCACGATGATTAAAACCCGTCAACCCATAATAGCCAGCAGGCGTGGAGGGAGAATCGTTCAACTCCGGTAAATTGATAACAACAGTAAAAGCGATTTGTTCCCAGTCATACTGAGGAAATTGGGAGTTAAAGGCTTCTTTTAGGTATAGAGGGTTTTGTTGCCTGGGGTCTAGTGCATAAAAAAGTTGGCTAGAATGGTGCTGCCTATCCCGTTGAACCATATTAAACCTCCGCTAAACCTCAGTCCCTTAAGTTAAAGTTCCACTTCTAATCGCAAACTGGTGATGGTGTCGAAAGCAAAAGCTAGCACCAAAGGCATCGGCGATCGCATCAAGACCGTTAAGGCAATACTCAAACCAGTGAGGCCTAAGGCCATGGAAATCCATCGCTTTTCTTCGGAACAAAAACCCTTTTCCATTTTGATTAGATACATCACCTCCCTAGGAATTGGCTCCGGCATCACCGCCCCAGGGGGAAATGCCCAATAATGATTTAGCCGCTCCATAAACCAATCCGTCCAGCCATTATCTTCGCACCATTCCTTAATCCATTCGTCAGTAAAATGTCTCATTGCTAAGCTCCTTATCGATACCAATAGACAAAAAAATAAAGAACTAGGGCTTAGTTCTCGTTACTTTCATCACCAGGGGTCAGATCAATATCTTTGTCTGTCTAATTGTCTAATGGGGTCTAAACTTAAAAACTAATTTAGTAATTTGGTAATTTAGGTTAATTTAGATCAATTTAGGGGGGAAAGCCCTATTCCTAAGGAGTTTGGTCGTAAATCATTATAAAAATTTACAAGGTTTAGCATTTAACTTCCCCTATGTGTCAAAACGTTAATTCGTCACGAACGTTTCTTTTCTGCGTTAAGGTTTAGTTCCCTAATGGCTAAAGCCGAAAGCTAACTACTAGGGTCTGGCATCATTTAAACCTGAAACTCCTTTTAGAACGTGTTTGAAAAGTATCAAATGTTGTTGAGTCGCCCCCTAAATCTCCCAATTTGGGGGACTTCATTGGTTAAAATTTAGGTGATTTCCCGCAGCATGGGGGGTAAGGGGGGCTTTTCAAACATCTTCTTAGCTAAGGATTTCAGTTTAAAACTATATTTTCTGAACCTAGCTCAGGATCAACGTTTTAATGCTAATGAATGACACGCCCTAGAACAAAAGTTGCGCCAAAAAACTGTAAATAGGTCTGAGAGATTTACGCGGTAAAGATTACAGCCGATTTCGTTAGAGTGCTGATGTGGCAAGGGCAGGACTTACGCAAAAATTTCGATTCTGTCCTGGGAACCATGATGTTTGGGGATAATCTTGCAAGCAAGTCCACTAACTTTGGGGGATTTACAGGGCAAACGCATACTAATTTTCACTCAACGAAAGAATAATAGTTTCATCGATTTT
>JAAUPO010000237.1 GCA_012033095.1 Synechococcaceae cyanobacterium RL_1_2
GTTTCCAGCGTAGCAGAATGGATTATCGCAATCATATTGATTTTTAATTACGGAGAATTAACCCAAAATAAGTATTGGCAATGGCTATCCTGGGCAATGCTCCCATCCTTAATTAGTGCCATGTGTGCTTGTACTTGGCACTTTTTTGATAACCCCCCTGAACTAGAGTGGTTAGTTTTCATTCAAGCGTTAACCACCGTCCTCGGCAATTGCACCCTTTGTTACGCTGGGTACAAAATTTGGTCAGCTCAAACTAATTTGAAAGCTGATTAATTACCAACAAGAGCTTTAAATGGGAAAACTTAATTGGCTTTGATTGCCTTTGATTCGCTTGAATGTTTTTAATGTCTTTAATATTTTTTAATGAATTAACTTCCTATTTAACAATGAAATAGATTGATTTTTTCTATAGATAAAAGTTTGAAGAAGAAGGATCAAGACTATTAGTTATCATCTATGGCCAAAATAAAAATTAAGACACTTTTAATGATAATTAAAATCTACATTGAAACTTGAAATTCAAACCTAAATTAAGAATAAGAAGTTAATAACATCTAAAAAAAACTATAAATACCGATAGGTTACGCTCACTCGAAGGATGCCCTACAAATTGCTAAGTTATTTAATTCACGATCCTTAATTACTTCTTAGTTACTTGGACAAAGAGCAATATGACCATTATCCATTTCCGCCATCAGAAGCTCTAAGGCTTCATAATCAACATCGGAAATATAGCCCGTTCTCGTTAATTCTTGATTGATGCCATACTCAATGTCAGGGGTTAACCGCTTGCTATAAAGAGCTTGTTCAACAAAATGGCGAATGGTCGTTGTCATCATCTTTTTCATGGGGATACAACCTCAGTTTATAACTCCAGACTTAATTATGTTTCTGATTAATGTCTTCCTGTGTAATCAAGATAAACAGGAATAGTGATTAAAATCACTTTTAAGGACGTTGATTATCACGATCGCGGTTCCCGATAAATTAATGAAATAATTAAAAAATCAAAATTAAAACGTAGATTTATCTACAAATTATAAAACTAAATTTCCTAAAGAACGGATAGCAATTAAGTAGTAATTTCCGCTCAAAATAAAAAAGATTGGCTGGAAAAGTAACAGCCAATCCGTGGAAAATAGTAACTTCGACAATCTCAAAAAAAGACCATAGGAGACGACTACTGAACTACCAATTTAACGTTGGCATTCTGTAAACCTTTAGATTTAACCTCACTCAAGGTTTTGTTGATGGCATACTTTTGATTAATCGAATTAATCAACTCCGTCTGATTATGCTTTTTGGCTACGCCCCACAAATCCGCAATCAAATCATAGGAACCATCGGCATTAGCAGACCAGCCAAGATCATAGTCGCCTTCAAGGAGAGCTACGATGTCAGCGCGGATAGATTGGCTATTATAACCACGAACATCGGCATTGTTATTAACTTCAATACCTAGATCCCGAAGGGATTTAACTAGTACTTTCGCGTCGGTAATTTTGGTGCGAAGGGTGCTGAAATGAGACATAAGGATTACTCCAAGATTAAAAACAACAACAAATAAAAAAAGAAACGTAACTTACTAACTACGACAACTATGGGTGATAGTTAGTCTTTGCTCCTGCGGGAAACAGAAGAAAGCCTGTATTAAAACTCCATCCGCTGGTAAGCAGCTTCCGAAGCCGAGGCAGGTCTGGCACGGGTTCTTGCCCAATCCCTAAGGGCATTGACCTGCTCTGTCATGGTGCGTGAGAGGGGCAGCGTTGATTTAAGTGCAGAGATAATATCAAGCTGGGTAAACTCTCGATTTTGGGCAAAACCTTCATACATTGCGGCGATGATGGCTTGTTCCACTTCCGCACCGGAAAAACCTTCTGATATTTTCGCTAATTGTTCATGGTCAAAGCGATCGGTATTTGGTCTCCGTTTATTCAGGTGAATATTGAAGATATCCTGACGTTCATCAAGGGTGGGAAGATCCACAAAAAAGATTTCGTCAAATCGTCCTTTCCGTAAAAATTCTCCAGGTAATCTTTCAATACGATTGGCGGTGGCCATTACAAACACTGGGGATGTTTTTTCCTGCATCCAGGTTAGGAATGAACCAAAGATCCTGCTAGAGGTACCACCATCGGAATCCGCTGAACCTGAACTACCAGCAAAGGCTTTATCTAACTCATCAATAAATAAAATCACGGGGGAGATGGATTCAGCCGTTTTGAGGGCATTGCGAAGGTTTGCTTCAGATTTTCCTACGGTGGAGCCATCATAGACTCGACCGAGGTCTAATCGCAGCAGGGGCAACCCCCACAGGCGGGATGTGGTTTTGGCAATTAAGGATTTGCCGCAGCCAGGCACTCCCAGGATTAGCATTCCTTTGGGTTGGGGTAGGCCGTAGTCCCGAGCTTTTTCCGTAAAGGCATTGGCTCGCTGGTATAACCATCGTTTTAGTTCATCTAGACCACCTACGCCATCAATGGTTTCATCTTCTTCAATATATTCGAGGATGCCATTGCGCCGAATGAGTTGTTTTTTCTCGGTGAGAATAATATCAACTTCTGACTCACTCAATTGCTGAGCTTGGACATAGGCTTTACGGTAAACTTTTTCGGCTTCTTCTTTATTCAAACCAAGGGCCGCTTTGAGCAGTTTTTCCTTGGTTTCTTCCTTGGGAGCTTGAAGCTGATGTTGTTTCAACTGTTTAGTTAAAACTTGCTCTAACTCTTTGAGGTTGGGTAGGGCAAAATCTAAAACCACAATGTCTTTTTCTAGTTCGATCGGTATTTTCTGTACCGCGCCCATGAAAATAATTGTTTTTTCAGTGCCTTTAAAAGAAGCGATCGCGTCCCGTAACCAGCGAACTGTACTAGGGTCATCCAAAAAGGATGGAGATCTTTAAAAATATAAATAGCTTCGTCTTGTTGCTTAATTACCCACTGGATCGCTGCTTCAGGGGAAACAGTATTGTGATTGGTGGCTTTCCCATCGGGGGGAGTACCTTGTTCTACCATGCCATGGGTGACAGTCCAGACATAGACCCGACCATGGGTAGTATGCTGTTGAGCTACTTTAACGATCTCCTGCTCTGCCCGGGCCTCTTCTGAGGTAAGGAGATAGATCAGGGGGTATTGAGCTTTTACTAAAAATATTTAGCTCTTCTTTCATAGTTAAAGTGCCTGCATTGTTAAGAACAAAAAACGCTATTTATAATCAAAATTATGAACTATTAATTGATAATTAAATGTGTAATTTATTACTAAATAAAAAGTAGATAAATCCTTGACTGTAATCAAAAATTCCCAAAAGTAAAATTGATATAATTTGCATTACAATTTACATTTTTGATGATTTTTGATTCCTTTAACAAGTAACTAACTTTTTAAGTTGTTCCTCCATATTTTGATCAGCGTAATCATTGGTTAATACACCTGGCTCGTCTTTGAGGGAAACCATTTGGTTATCTTTTAAAACCATGGGATTGTCACATTCAGGACAGATATGAATTTGATGTTTTTGACCGTAGTTATTAGTAGTTTTTGCTTCTATAACTTCAGGGTGTTGAAGATAGAAACTAAGGGCTTGTTCAACCATGGCAGACATCGATTCATCTTCGATCGCGGACTTAATTTTTAGTTGGCGATGGAGATTAGATGGAACATAGACAGTGAGTTTTTGCTTGTGATGCATTTCTCTTAAATTTGTTTAACCCAGGTGTGCTTTCTAGGGTAACGAACCTTTTCTTAAACTGTCAAGACGTTATAGCGGCATGACGGCATATTTGTAACATAAATTTACATTAAAATATGGGTAAACTAAAAGGTCAGATTTTTCACCTTTATCGTTGACCCAGTATTAACCCCTGTGACCATGGAAGCCCAATTAATAATCAATCAAGCCAAACAAGCCTTTGAAAATGGGAAGTATCGTCAATGTTTGGATTATTTAAAAGATGGATTGGATCTGGGGGGATTGTCCTTAGAAGCCCAAGGAGATGCAAAGTTATGGTTAGTGATGGCCCATCAAGCCCTAGGGGAATTGGATCAGGCGTTGTCTTTATGTCAACAGTTAACGAAGTACCCTTCCTATACGGTACAAAAAGAAGCTCGTCGGCTACTGGGCATTTTGCAGGCTCCCCAACTACGGCGACCGGAGGAATGGGTGACCAAAGTCCCAACCTTTGATGGCGATCGGGAACCTAAAAAAATCTATGGAGCGACGGGGCAGCGGGGAACACCGAGTAAAAGGCAACCCGATAATCCCTATAGTAATCCCCAGGAAATTCCCGAGGATGCGGTATTTGACAATAGTTTTTTAACCATTGCGATCGCGGCAACATTATTACTGTTTGGCTTTTTTGTGGTGTTCGGTTAAAACCCATTCCCCCCAACCATCAATCATCAATAGAGATACCTCTATAGATGACCATCATTGCGATTAGAGGGCGATCAAACCTAGAATTTGGTTACGTTGTTCCAGCAAAAACCCAAAGAATGAAATTCATTCTGCAATTCATTTTATTTTCCTTACTCGGCAAAATTGGTAAAACCCATGACCCAAGGATTTGATTCCCAACAGCCCCCAGCCCAAGCATTACTAGATAGTTGTGTCCATTGTGGATTTTGTTTAGCAACTTGTCCCAGTTATCGGGTGATTGGGAAGGAAATGGATTCCCCTAGGGGCCGTATTTATTTGATGGATGCCATTAACAAAGGCCAAGCGGAGTTAAATGAAACCACCAGCCAACATTTTGATAGTTGTTTAGGTTGTTTGGCCTGTGTAACGGCTTGTCCGTCAGGGGTTGAATACGATCGCCTGATTGCGGCCACCCGCCCCCAGGTGGAGCGTAATCAGCCCCGCTCCCTCCCTCAGCAGGCCCTGCGATCGTTAATTTTTGGTTTATTTCCCTACCCCCACTTACTAAAAATATTGCTCTATCCCTTAGCGATGTATCAAAAGTTAGGGTTACAGTCCCTGGTGAGGGGAACAGGTTTACTCAAGCAAGTAGCCCCCTCCTTGGCGGCGATGGAATCGGTGTTACCCTCCGTTAACCTCAAAGAACTGGGCCATACC
>JAAUPO010000238.1 GCA_012033095.1 Synechococcaceae cyanobacterium RL_1_2
GCACAAGCCCCTAATGCCCAAATTTGGGGGACTTACTTGAACGATTGTCCCCAAACATCATGGTTCCCAGGACAGAATCGAAAATTTTTGCGCAAGTCCTGTTTAAAATTTTTCAATTGTAAAATTCATCCCTAAATTAACCAACGTCATATTTTTTTGCTCCTTATAAAATGCTTAAAAACCTAAAGCCTGGAAACTTTAGTGATCAACCAAACATTAGGCTCCGGATCTAGGATGAAATCAAATCGCAGGGTTTGCTGAATAATTCTGCCACTGCCCTTGACCACATACCTCACTTCACAATCAATTTGGGATTCATTGCCTTGCTCATAATTTAAGGATGTCCCAAGCACTTCCACCGTTTGGATTTGAGTCCACCATTCCGTATAGGACGCGTAGCCCTTCGGGTGAAATTCCCGATCGTTTCTCAGGGATAAGGATAGGTTTTGCCACGCATCTCCGTAGTTTTGTCCATTGATTAGTGAGTAGTAAGTTTTGATCGATTGTTCTGGAGATGGAGGTGCAATGGCAGAAACTGTAGCTTCTGGAATTTGAGGTGTATTGCTATTATCCGTCGTAATACTATTGTTCTCAGTCCTAGGAGCTTGATGGGTAGCGAGAAAAAAGACAATCCCTGAGGAAAACATTAATAACAAGGCACTTACCACCATCAACACAGGGGTTTGGGTCTGATGCTGGTGGGGGAGTTGAATTTCTGAGGGTTGCTCGGTTTTACTAAGATTGATCGTGTGATTAATAGTTTGTTGATGATTAGCACCATGATTAAGGTTGCTTAACGTATTTTTCCCTTGGGTTATCTGGATTAGTTGTTGTTTAATTGCACTGGCATTGCGGGGCCGATCGCGGGGAGATGGGGCCATTAAATGATCAATTAAATCTAGTAGTGCAGGGGCAATACCTTCCGTTTGTTCTCTCCACCCTAAGCGATCGTTCACCGAGTCATAGGGTAGTTCTAAGGGATGGTGGCCCGTTAACAAATGAACGAAGGTACGACCTAGGGCAAAAAAATCCGATTGGGGAGTTGCCTGGCCGTATTGCTGTTCGTTGGGGGTATAACCAGCAGAGACAATTCTTGTAACCTGATTACCCTGAACTTTATGTAAATAGGTTTGATTTTCTTCGCGGGCGGTACCAAAATCAATCAATACCAACTCCCCATTATTCCGCATCATAATATTGGCGGGTTTAATATCTCGATGGAAATAATTTAAGCTATGGACTTTTTCCAAAATCTCCACGATCGCGGTTAACCATTTCACCGCTTGAGTTTGATTAACGGTGCCATGGATGTTTACCCATTGAGCGAGATCCACCCCTTCCACCTTTGCCATCACCAAACAATACAGTTTGAGGTTGTCTCGGCTTAAATACTCAAAAAAACTTTCCCCCGCTGGAATGCCAGTGAGGCCTTGATTGCTTAATTGGGCTAGCACTTGATACTCCTGATGAAACAAACTAATGGCTTTAGGTTGGTCATTCCATTCAGGCTTTAATACTTTTAAAATTTTGCTACTGAATCCCTCAAAGGCCTCATACACTAGACCAAATCCACTATCGCTATTCAATAATCGACTCACCCTATACCGATTGTTTAACAACAACGGAGAACCACAGTCCAAACAAAACTGAGTTTTAGGGTCGTTATTTTGAGGATAGTCTGGTCGTTGGCAATGGGGATTAATACAATAACAATTCTGAGCAGCCATAAATCATCCTATTGCGAGAGGTAAATGGGCCCACCTGAATCTCGCTATATAAGTTTTATTTAATGTCTAGTTTATTGTTTTTTCGGTCTTAAACTTAAAGATTTAGATATTGTTCCGTTGCTATGGATTGAGATTAAACATTAATAAATTTTTCTTCATAGGACTTAAACATAAAAGCATGACAAATAGATATAAAAGCCTTACGTAGTAAAGATTTTAATTCAAAATAGTTGAACACTTAATGGGGTAGTCCTATACAAGTAGGGATCAGCAAGCTTAAACCCCCTGATAATCAATTATCCTGGGTTTAAATATCCTTACAGCTTTAGCACTATCCAATCCGAAGTCGATCCGAAGTCGATCCGATCGCAACAGATTGATCATGGCTATAACCTCTGACTAAATACGCTGTTTGACCATTAAAAATGTCCTAATATTTATGGCTATAGCTATATTAGGAGCTTTTACCGCAGCCCTGTTTGCCGTAACAGGATTATTTCGATCGCAGATCGCTGCTGCTTCAGCTACCCATTAACCATGTCAAGAATTATGATTCACACCCCAACTTTTGTTTACATTTCTTGATATTTCTCTCACTTTTTAAATGAGAATCAACCCTAGCTAAACCATGGCTGAATCGAGATTTAATTAATTACTTTTACCTTACTTTAACGCGATCGCTTCCACTAATTAAGGCGATAATAACTATTATCCCGTCATAGTTAATGTTAGTAATTTTAGCGATCGTCATTTAAAAGTATCAATATAATCAGTGGCATTTACTTAACCTAAATTATTTAGAAGTAAAACTAAAATTTACCTGTTTATTATTTATATAATTGCTTATCCTGGCTAAACAAAAATTCAAAATACTTGCTATGTACCATAATAAAAAAGCAGAGCCTTTAAGGTTTAAAAGCTTTGCTTATAAATGCATCAAGATTAACAGGATCAACAGTTACTGAGTGAAATATGACGCGATAACTTAATTTAAATAATGCCGATAAATACCCATTAACTTAGGGCCAAATTGCTAACAATTACCATAAAAGCAATGGTTAAAACGCTAGTAAGTGCTAATGTAGCCGCTAAACCAATTGATCGACCGAGAGGAACTAATTTATAGTTATTCATTGCTGTGTACCCTCAAATTGCTTATTACTTTCTTAAATCTATATTTATTAAGATAACAATTATTTTTGACTTTATTAGAAAATTCTTAAAAAAGTAATATAGCTTAATATTTATTCGCATTTAATTAATCTTATCCTAGAAGAGTGGGTTAACCCACGGGGAAGCCATGGCCTTGGTGGGATTGGGCGGCAACCCAGGATTACCCCCCAACAAAATCTATGGACTAAAACCTCTCCCCTGTTAAGATTGTTATCAAAGGTTTTAAGAAGGTTTGTTAAAGATATGTTTGATGCCCTCGCAGAAAAATTAGAAGATGCTTGGAAAAAACTCAAAGGGGATGGCAAAATCTCTGAGAGCAACGTCAAAGAAGCGATCAAGGAAGTACGTAAAGCCCTGTTAGGTGCAGACGTTAACTTACAGGTCGTCAAAACCTTCATTGCAGAAGTAGAAAAAAAAGCCCTCGGTGCTGAGGTGATTAGGGGAGTTGACCCTAGCCAGCAATTTATCAAAATTGTCCATGATGAGTTAATTACCATCATGGGCCAAAGTAATGTTCCCCTCGCCGAACGGGAGGAAGCCCCCACTGTTATTTTAATGGCCGGCTTACAAGGGGCAGGAAAAACCACCGCCACCGCAAAACTAGCCCTCTATCTGAAAAAGCAAAAACGTAGTGCCCTCATGGTGGCAACGGACGTTTATCGGCCTGCCGCGATCGATCAACTGGTTACCTTAGGTAAACAAATTGATATTCCTGTGTTTGAAATGGGCACAGATACTAATCCGATCGAGATTGCCACCCAAGGTCTAGCTAAAGCCAGGGAATTAGGGGTTGATACTGTTATTATCGATACGGCCGGGCGTTTGCAGATTGACCAAACCATGATGGAGGAACTAGCCGCCATCAAACAACAGGTTAATCCCGACGATACCCTGTTAGTTTTGGATGCGATGACCGGGCAAGAAGCGGCTAATGTTACCCGTACTTTCCATGAAGAAGTCGGCATTACCGGCGCAATTTTAACCAAAATGGATGGGGATGCCAGAGGCGGGGCGGCCCTTTCCGTGAGGGTGGTATCCGGTCAACCCATTAAATTTATTGGGGTAGGGGAAAAGGTAGAAGCCTTAGATCCTTTTTACCCCGATCGCATGGCTTCCCGCATCCTCAATATGGGGGATGTATTGACGTTGGTAGAGCGGGCCCAGGAAGAACTGGACTTTGCCGATGTGGAAAAAATGCAAAACAAAATCCTAGAAGCCAAATTTGACTTTGAAGATTTTGTTAAACAAATGCGTTTCATCAAAAATATGGGTTCCCTCGGTGGTTTCATGAAAATGATCCCCGGCATGAGTGGCATGGTGAAAAATGTGGATCTCGAAAAAGGAGAAGCTCAACTTAAAATCACTGAAACCATGATTAGCTCCATGACCAAGGAGGAGCGACAAAATCCTGAACTATTAGCCCAGTCCCCTAGTCGTCGTCGCCGCATTGCCAAAGGTTCTGGCCATGGGGAAAAGGCTGTCTCTAAACTAATTTCTGACTTTACCCACATGCGTAATTTGATGAAACAAATGAGCCAAGGCCAGATGGGAATGCCCGGTATGGGGGGAATGTTTGGCGGCGGAATGCCCGGTATGCCTGGTATGGGTATGGGTAAGAAGAAGAAAAAGAAAAAAAAGAAGGGTTTTGCCGATCTTTAAAGTTGGCTTAAATGGGTTCTTAGAAATTACCAGCATTGGTTATTTAGGGATTAATTTAAAAACTAATCGGGTTTAAATTAATCCCATGAACTAGGCTTGGGTCTTTGTTGGGATTATATTTTTGAGTCTTCTTCCAGCTAATACTTGCGGCTACGAAGCCCCCCGGCACGATCGCTATAATATGTCAGATATGTCAGAAAAATGGTGATGGAAATTTTTCAGCCATTGGTGATCGTTGAACGCGATCGATTATAGTCTTTTTGAATAATTACGGGAAGCAAATAAAGCTAAAAGCATTCCACATCAAAATAAAACCATCCCAGACTAAACTAAATTGACTATAACTGGGTGTAGTGGATGATCAATTCATAATCTAACCCATAGGTTTGGGCTAATTGGGCAAAATCCATAGCTTGGGCCATGGCAAAATAGGGGTTTCAACTCCGTAAGATGAGTGTTTCC
>JAAUPO010000239.1 GCA_012033095.1 Synechococcaceae cyanobacterium RL_1_2
TTTAATTTAGTATGGGGTGGCTGTTCCTCTCAATGGAATGTTTTCAGATCTATTTGTTTCCCCTAATTATTTAAAAAGACTATAATTGCCACAAGCTATTTAGGATTGCTATAGGACTTACGCACAAGCCCCCTAAATCCCCCAAATTTCGGGGACTTGCTTGAACGATTGTCCCCAAACATCCTGGTTCCCAGGACAGAATCGATATTTTTGTGTAAGTCCTGAACGTTTTAACGGTAATGGATGGCACACCCTAGAAAAAAATAAAAAAAAAGTCCCCACCAGGAGGACTATAGAAACAGAAACTCAATGCTACATCAATCAATTCAACCCAAGGGAGGGTAACCCTAGTCAGCTTTACGGGGTTGAATCACACCGTAACCACCATGGTTGCGTTCGTAAATGACATTGATTTCCTTAGTTTCTTTATTACAGAACATATAAAAATCATGATCTACTAATTGCAGTTGGGTTAGGGCATCATCAATGGTCATGGCAGGCATAGCAAAATATTTCATCCTCACTACTTCTGCTGGTAATTCAGGGGCCCGATCTCCGATTAAATCGCCATCCACTGTAACCCCAGGCAACTCGTCCACCAGTTTTGATTTACTATGGGACGCATCTAAAAACTTCTCTTTATATTTCCGTAATTGGCGGGCGATCTTATCTGCAACGAGATCAATACTGGCATAAAGGTTTTCACTGCCTTCTTGGGCCCTAATTACCTTTCCGTTAGTGAATACAGTTACTTCTGCTCGATGCTTATTCGCAACTTTGGCATTATTAACAACGGAAAGATGGACATCCACTTTAGTGGTTAAGTCCTGGAAATGTTTAACAGCTTTCTCAAGTTTTTGCGCTACATAATCATGAATAGATTCAGTTACTGCAATATTATTACCTTGAATTAAAAGCTTCATATGGTTTACTCCATTTTTTATACAAATATTCTAGGAAGATAGTAGGACTGGAATAGATTATGGGTCTTGATGGAGACCGAACATACATCCGATATTCCTACTTTTCAAGGCAATCCATCGAATCCTTAAGGCTTTCTTTGATTAACCAATATCACCGGTTTTAAGGATCATCTGGATAACGCTTAATGATCTTTGGGGTTGTTCCTCCTAGCGGGTTATGCCTCTATAATCCTAGGTTACCACCATCATCCCTTTCCTTTGGTGGAATAGGCTGCGTTTTCATTATCCTTTGCATCCCGACATATTTCTTCATATCGGTTATAGTGACTAATTCCCCACCATTCAAGCGTCCATGCCAATTACGGGACTTGGGTTTCAAACCCTATCGGGAGGTGTGGAAACTTCAGCGATCGCTCATGGCTAGTAAAATTGAGCATCCCCAAGAGCAAGACTATCTACTATTAACGGAGCATCCGCCGGTTTATACCCTAGGCACCGGATCAAACCTTGACAATTTAAAATTTGATCCTGGGGTTAATCCGGATTTAGTCAGAACGGAAAGGGGAGGAGAAGTAACCTATCACTGTCCTGGCCAATTGGTAATGTATCCCATTCTTAACCTTAAATTTCATCGGGCCGATCTCCATTGGTATCTCAGACAATTAGAAGCAATCATTATTGAAACCATTGCCCATTGGGATTTATCCGCTGAGACCATTGACGGTTTAACGGGGGTTTGGTTAGAAGGGAAAAAGGTGGCTGCGATCGGGATTAAAGTTAGCCGTTGGATCACGATGCACGGTTGTGCGATTAATGTTTGCCCTGATTTAACTGGCTTTAACCAAATTATTCCCTGTGGCATTAGCCATAAACCGGTCGGCAAACTAGAGGAATTTTACAAAACCTTAACGATTGAACAGGTAAAACCAATACTTATTAATAAGTTTCAAGAAAAATTTAATTTGCAAATTCAAAAGGATAAATCCCATTAATGATAAGTTTGGAAATCAATTGGGAACCTATGGGGACTTGATTGGGAATCAGAAAAAGTGATTAATACCTATGTTATTTAGTCAGAAAAAATTATTGAATGTATTCATATTCGATAAATGTTGGTACTATATCGCTGATAGTGTTAAGAAGCTTTAAGTTCAATTTTGGTGTTTGAGGAGCATAACTATCTTGAATTACGTTGATCTAACGGGCCGTCCTTTTCATTTTATTGGAATTGGCGGAATCGGAATGTCTGCCTTGGCCTATGTTTTGGCCAAGAAGCAATTACCTGTATCCGGTTCAGATCTCCGTAGTAGCCATATCACCGAACGTTTAAGCGAGCTAGGAGCCCATATTTTTTATAGCCACGAAGCTAAAAATTTAGACGCGTTTATTTCTCTACATCCCACCCCATCGGTTCACTCCCAGCCCCAAATTGTCTGTTCTACGGCTATTAATCCTAGCAATGTTGAGTTTATGGCAGCTCAAGATCAGGGTTTACCGATTCTTCACCGGTCGGATTTACTTGCGGCCCTAATTGGTACCCATAAAAGTATTGCGGTAGCTGGTACCCATGGCAAAACCACCACTAGTAGTTTAATTGGTTATTTACTGTATGCAACGAACCTTGATCCTACGGTGATTATCGGGGGGGAGGTAGCTGCCTGGGAAGGAAATGCTCGCTTAGGCCATAGTCAGTTGTTGGTGGCAGAAGCGGATGAGTCTGATGGTTCCTTGGTTAAGCATCATCCGACCATGGGCATTATTACGAATATTGAGTTGGATCATCCTGATCATTATAAAGATCTTGATGATGTAATTGATACGTTTCAAACGTTTGCCAATCAGTGTGAATTAGTTGTGGGCTGTGTGGATTGTGGCAATGTGCGTAAAGCGATCGCGTGCGATATTACCTATGGTCTAGAGGAACAATTTAATCCGGACTGGACAGCTAAAAATATTAATTACCATGCTGATCACACCACCGCTGAAATTTGGGAACATGGCCAATGTTTAGGTTTGGTCAAAATCCCCTTGCTAGGGGAACATAATTTAAAAAATACTTTAGCCAGTATTGCGGTGGCCCGACATCTACAGTTAAGTTTTGGGGAAATTGTTGAAGCGATCGCTACTTTTCAAGGGGCAAAACGCCGTTTTGAGCAGCGAGGGGAAATCGCAGGGATTAGCTTTATCGATGACTATGCCCACCACCCCAGTGAAATTACCGTTACGTTAGCTGCTGCGACCAGAGAATCAACCATGGCACCGGCACAAGAATTGTGGCCATCTTTCAACCCCATCGTTATAGCCGCACTCTAACCTTCAAACAGGAATTTGCTGAATGTTTTACCCAAGCAGATGTAGTTATTATTACGGATATTTATAGTGCCGGGGAGAAAGATTTAGGCCAAATTAATGGTGAAATGTTAGCCGCAGCAATTGTAAAAAACCATGACCACGTAATTTATTCTCGTAATCTAGAGGAGGTAAAAACCTTGCTGAAATCGATATTGCAATCAGGAGATATAGCATTATTTTTAGGAGCAGGTAATCTGAATAAAGTTATTCCAGAACTAATTGATTCCTATAAAATGATTTTGTAAATATGTAAATAAACGTTAGGTAATTTCTGATCCATTCCTTTCCCCTGTAGAAAGATGATGGCAGCGTTCTTCGTCCCTCAAACCACAACAATTTCTGCTCCTCGTTTTAATAAAAAACCTTTATACCCATGATGCTGACCTCCAAGCTTCCTTCCTTGAGAACAAAAACTACCCTCACTGTGCCTCAAACAGACTGTTTGGTTCAAGCGGATGTTCCCTTATCTAGCTTTACTTCTTTTCGGGTAGGGGGAAAAGCCCAATGGTATGGAGCACCGAAGTACCAAGATGATTTAAATGCGTTGGTCGCTTGGGGTCAGGAGCAGGGCTTACCCCTAACCATGTTGGGAGCCGGATCTAATTTATTGGTTAGCGATCGCGGAGTGGATGGTTTAGTTATTTCTACCCGTCATTTAAGAAATGCCACTTTTCAGGATGAGGAAGCGATCGTCACAGCGTCAGCGGGGGAACCGATCGCCCGTTTAGCTTGGAAACTAGCCAAAAAAGGTTGGAGCGGTATGGAGTGGGCCGTGGGTATTCCTGGCACCGTAGGGGGAGCGGTAGTTATGAACGCCGGAGCCCATCAAAGTTGTCTAGCCGATTGTTTGGTTAATGTGGTGGTGTTAAATGCCAATGGCACCTTAGAACGACTAACCCCAGCAGAATTAGAATTTAGTTATCGCACCTGTAACCTCCAGGGGAATCGCGATCGCATTGTGCTCCAAGCCACCTTCCAGCTACAACCCGGCTTTAATCCCCAAACAATCCATGCCACAACCCTCAATAATCTAAACCAAAGAAAAAGCAGCCAACCCTACGATAAACCCAGTTGTGGTAGTGTGTTCCGCAATCCCGGTTCCCACGCTGCCGGCTGGCTCATTGAACAATTAGGGTTAAAAGGCTATCAGATTGGCGGTGCCCAAGTAGCCCATCGCCATGCTAATTTCATCCTTAATTGCGGTAACGCAAAAGCCCAAGACATTTTTGAACTGATTTGCTTTGTCCAAGACAAAGTAAAATCCCACTGGGCCTTAGAGCTAGAAACCGAAGTAAGAATGCTAGGGAACTTTTAGTTACTTTTAGTTTTTGCCTGGTTGCTTCAGAGCAATTGTCCTAAACTCACCCCATCACGGTTGCCATTCTAACCATGGGATTTCCCAATTTATTCAGCAATAGTTACAAAATTATTCTATTATTTGTAAGCTGTTATCAATAGTTTAATTAATTTAAAGTTTTCACAACAATCCCTATGACTAAAGGAAAAGGTTTTGGCTTCGGTTTAGGCAAAATGAAGGAGCTAACCGAGGCTTTTAAAAAGGCCCAACAGGTACAAGAAAACGCAAAAGCTCTACAAGAACGCCTAGAACAAACTAAAATTGACGGCTATAGTGACGAAAACCAATTGGTTACGGTGAGCGTTACCGGCAATCAGGAGCCTTTGGGGGTTAGCATTAAACCCGAAGCCATGGAAAATCTGCTGAAGAACTTTCTGAGTTAGTA
>JAAUPO010000240.1 GCA_012033095.1 Synechococcaceae cyanobacterium RL_1_2
ATTATTTAAAAAGACTATATTTAATTCACGATCCTTAAAGTTATCCCCCATAAGGATTCTTGACAGTAAAAGACCCATAACCAAGGTTCTAAGTACTGAACAGCAGCATTAGATTGTTTGTCCTGCCACCATGGGAAAGGGGCTGAGAACCAATGGTTAGTCAGGGGTATGGCCAATATCTATAATTACTTTTTTTAAAGTGGCTTCATCGGTTTGCCCATCAATGGCTACTAATTTTTCTTCAACATTGATCCTAACTTTAGCAGTGGGATCATGGGTTGCGATCGCTTTTGTAATAGCATCACCACAGGCAGAACAGGCAATGGAGCTAACTTTGAGAGTAATAGTCATGGCGTTAAATTAAATCTTAGATCTTTATTTGGCAAATAAACGTTGAACCAACGGGAAAAAAGACAACCGAGAGCAGCCCCAAACCTTTGCTCCGCCCAACCCGATCCCATTGAAGTTTTAGGTAGTGCTAAAGCTGTAAGGATATTTAGACCCCAGGATAGATGATCAAGGGGTTTAATCTTCCTGATCCCTACTTGTATCGGACTACCAAGTTTTAAAGTAATTGATGATAATCAATAAACACCATGGAGACCGATCGCTTTCCTACTGGGCCATGCTTGGCCAACCCTCGATGGTGGCTATGGCTACCACCTCAACACCCCAGCCGAGGGGCCTTGCTCCTGTTTGAGCTTGGCATCCTGTTCAAACCAAGTAATGATTTGCTGATGGGTCAATTCCTCGATTGAGCAATCATAATGTTCCGCAATTAACTTTAATAATCGCCGGGAAGATAGGGTCAGGCGAGTTAAAAATTTTTCCGCGTTACCTAATAAAGCTTGATCCACTTCAAGGGATTCCGCTTCGGTTAGAAATTGTTCTGGGGTCATAAATAGGAATTAATTAAAGTTAATAACTATCCTTTCTAGTCAAACTATTGATGCTATTCATGGGGTGGGCAGTTCAAATGGCACTTTTTCCGCATGGCCCCAAAAGGCTTCAATGTTGTAATATTCGCGATCGTCGGGGAGCATAATATGGATAATGACATCACCGTAGTCCAATAGGATCCATCTGCCATCTGATTTTCCTTCCCGCCGCAAAGGTAGTAACTCCAAGCTTTCTTCCACATCCTTTTCAATGGATTCCGCGATCGCTTTAACTTGGGTGGTAGAAAAACCGGTAATAAACACAAAATAATCCGCTAGATAGGACACATCAGAAACTTTAATTAAGCTGATGTCAGCCCCTTTACGATCATCGGCGGCTACGATCGTGGCCATCGCCACATCATAACTATTGACGGGAGGGGATTTTAAATCATTGAGCATGGGCAATTTCAATAGCAACTAACAATTAATAGTACTTATGTTCTGTATATAATAACAAGAAATTTGTAAGCTAGGGTCTTTCTATTGTAGATGCTAGCCACTGCATCCAGGGATTACCGCGATCGAGTTAACATTTCTACACTAAATTAAATCGACCTGTAATGCACTGCAATTAACTGTAATTAGGGAAAAGCTCCCTCCCGGTTAAAAAATCCTGACGGTAGGCCGCTACCCCAAACCCAAAGACTTAATTATTTCCAGGTTAAAATTTCGCTAAAAAACAAGGATCAATATTAACCCTAAGAGGATGTGTGAAAAGCCCCCCTTGCCCTCCATTTTTTGAAAAATCACCTAGATTTTAACCAATGAAGTCCCCCACATTGGAGGATTTAGGGGGCGACTCAACAACATTTGATACTTTTCAAACACGTTCTAAGGCGACGAAACCACAATGGTGCTAAAGCGATGGTTATACCCCAACTATCCCCCCTTCGAGACCATTAACCAATTACGCCTCAAATGATTCATTTATAGCGTATTTACTTATGGTTAAGGAATAAGAATTTAATAACATCTAAAACTTAAATATCGATGGGTTACGCTCCCTTGAGGGATACCCTACAAATTTCTAAGTTATTTAATTCACGATCCTAAGCACACAAAAATCATCGCACAGTAAAAAAATTATAGAGTTTAGATTGTTATCTACAATTATGCAACTTGCTATATTTAGTTACTTTAGTTATTACATTACCAAAAACCTACAGATTACGCCCTATCAATTTATCCCTATGTTGATCACCGATAATTTTGTAATTCCTCAGGTCATACCATGAAAGTTCTGCTAACAAAAATTGATCGATTCCTGGGCAAATATTATCGATATTGCCGGAATTGGATACTACATTTTTGGGAACGTTATACAACCCGGAGCATTTCAGAAAAACTTTATCGTCGTCTTTATCGCGAATTGTTAATAGAGGCTAGTTGGACTACTAACTATGTAGTGTTCACCGTTACGGCCTGTTTGATTGCTACCTTTGGTTTAATTAGCAATAGTACGGCGGTGATCATCGGTGCGATGTTAATTGCCCCCCTCATGCTGCCGTTAAGGGGGTTAGCCTTTGCCGCCCTAGAAGGGGAATTTTTTCTGTTCAAACGGGCATTTTTTTCGATTACAGGGGCCACCACCGTCGCGATCGCCCTATCTTGGCTGATTGGCCTAGTCGTTAATTTGCCAGACTTTGGTTCGGAAGTATTAGCCCGTACCCAACCTAATTTGATCGATTTAGGCATTGCCATTGTGGCTGGGGCCATCAGTGGATACGCCAAAGTCAAAAAAGGGGTCAGTGATGCTTTAGCCGGCACCGCGATCGCTGTAGCCCTGATGCCACCTTTATGTGTCGTCGGATTATGCCTATCCCAAGGTTTCCTTTCCCTAAGTTGGGGATCATTTTTACTTTACCTAACTAACCTGCTCGGTATTGCCTTAGCCTGCATGGTAGTTTTTATCCTATTTGACTACACAGCCATTAACAGAACCCTAGGCTGGACGCTAGCATTAACCACGTTACTCATCGTCCCCTTAGGCTTTAGTTTTGTGCGTCTAGTACGCTACGAAACTTTAGAAAAAGAAATCACTCAAACCCTAGTTAATAAAACCATCACAGTTGGTCGAGGGGTCAGCAATACCAAAATTGAAGTAGTGTGGACAGAAAAACCGACCCTAGTTTATGTTCTACTACAAACCAATAAAACCATTACCCCCGAACAAACAAGGCAGGTGGAAAACTTCGTCAGTAAACGCATGGGGCAAGAGTTTCAAATTGTTTTTCTAGTCAACCAGATCCAACAAGTGACAGGGAAAGACCCCGACCCCACCCCCAAACAACTAGAAGATATTCAAAATTCATTACCAACCGACGAACTAGAAACCCTAGAAACTATCACCCCCTTGATCAATCCCGATATGCCCACCATTATTACCCCTCCTTAAGATCGGGTTAACAAATCTCCCCGATCCGCAACTATGGCAGGGGGACTGTTTTTGGTCGTACCAAATTTATAGTCTTTTTGAATAATTACGGGAAATAAATAGAGCTAAAATAATCCTATGGCAAGGAGCAAAAATCCCACACTAAATCCAATTGACTATATATCTCCAGTAAGGAGGATCCCTTTAAGCTTACAAGGGTGAATTTAAAGTACTTTCAGGATATTTATAGCTTAACTATTCACGGGTATTTGATATTAATAGTTTTCAACTATTCCATAGCAAGGCTGCCTCCATCAGTTCCAAAAACAAGAGGGGTTAAGGTTGTAAATAGGCTAGATTTAACATTTGCCCCGGTGCTAAACCTAATTCCTCTGCTCTGCCAGCATTTAACTCAATCACTTGATCCACAAAAGCCCCAGAACTATAGCTCGGACAGGGATCATTTTCACAGGGAGGGACATTGGCTTTAATTGCTCTAATCTCCCCTTGGTGGACAAACAACATATCTAGGGGGATCAGGGTATTTTTCATCCAAAAGGAAACCGGACGAGCTTCAGGGAAATTAAAAGCCATACCATGGTTAGGAGCCATGGCTGTACGAAACATTAACCCGATCGCCTGTTGTTCGGGAGTTGATGCCACTTCTAACTCAATAATCTCTTCCCCAACGGTGAGCATGGCACTAATGGGCAAAGTTTGACTGCCGTCTTGATTAATTACCATGGTTGCGTCGTCCAGGATAGAACTCGATGAGGATGAGTGTTGTTCGTTAACTACAGTTTCTACTTCAGGGGGGGAAACCACCTGGAGAGGCCTATCGTTAGATTTAGGGGCCGGAGCACAAGCTCCAATGGTGAGGATGGTCGCGCTAGTGATCAGAGTAGCAAGAAGGTTTTTCATGGTGAAGTTAGCTGTCTGTAATTCTATCAACTCAATAGGGATCGGACGTAAACCAACAGTGTATAAATATAACCACAAGGGGTATAGGAGAATATTTAATTAATATTCCATTAGGCCAATTAGACTAACAATTGGATCATCATGTTTCCTGGGTTCAACCCATTCAATCAATGGCCTAATGTTTCTATTGATTCTTAACCTTCCCTTAATTTATTAGATTAAGGCCATTTCCATTAGTGACCAAGGCCACCATCGCTATAGAAAAAGGCGCAATATTTTAATTTCTGTGTTCTTTGGGTATTCTGTGTAATTTTTCTAACTACAGGACAAAAACCTTAAACCCTTGCGACACAAGCCATCTAGTAAAATCGGTTGTAATCCTTACTGGGTAAAGTTTTTAGGCCTATTTAAAGTTTTTTGGCGCAACTTCTGTCCTAGTAGTTAGAAAATAAAGTTATAGTCAATTTAATTTAGTGTGGAATACTTGTTTCTTACTGTAAAATACTTTCTAGCTTAATTGCTTTCCCGTAATTATTCAAAAAAACTATAAGTTACTGATTGACAAAGGCTTGAGTTCCATTTTAGGAACAATGATAGAAATAAACCCCTAAACCTAAAACCCTTTAATCATCTATATTCTAGAGTTTTAATATTTACCAGGACTTACGCAAAAATTTCGATTCTGTCCTGGAAACCATGATGTTTGGGGACAATCGTTCAAGCAAGTCCCCCAAATTTGGTGTGTTTAGGGGGCTTTTGCGTAAGTCCTAT
>JAAUPO010000241.1 GCA_012033095.1 Synechococcaceae cyanobacterium RL_1_2
ATTGGGGGGATTTAGGGGGCGAGTCAACAACATTTGATACTTTTCAAACACAATCTACACAATCTAGATAATTAACTAAGTAATCATGGCAAAAGACAACGCGATCGCGATGCATCACCCAAAGTTTTTTTGTCAAAACTCACATTGACTATGGATTATATTGTATTTATATTCTAATTTTAAAGCTATATAACTGTAAAACTATATTACAATTGCTCAACCATGGCGCAACTCCTAATTAAGTGAGGGGGATCTAAGAAGGCTAGGAGTCAAGCCAGATATTAAGGAGGCTGTGGGAAGTAGCTCTCGGTATGAAGATCCATTGCCCATACTCATAACTCAGACTAACCTGCAATTGCTTAGAGTCGTTGCAGGGGGGAGTGGTGGTCTAAACCGGAGGTTAATGGCTGAAATGCTTGCGATGCCAAGAACTTACTTATTAACTTTAATTTAGGAGTTGAGTGTTGATAGGCCAAAATGCGCAAAATCACCTGGATTGATTTTTTCCTAAACCACACATATACGTATTCTGACTGATGTGTTGACGGATTGATGCGTTGATAATTAAAGCTACAAATCACCGCTATCTTTTTTTATCGCATCTCGATCGCTATTAGAGTACAAGGATTATCGGCCATGACAGATACATTGATTACTGAAATAATTCCTTCAAGCACAGTTGATTTATCCGCTGGCATGTTCAATTTCTCCTTTGCCCCCGGCGTGAGCTTCCAGCAAATGGCTGCCATTCAAGCTGCGGGTCAAATGTGGTCTGACAAGCTTGCCGATGATATCAGTATTAATGTCTATTTTGCCATTACAGACCAGCTACCAGAAAACGTGATTGGTGGTGCTTTACCTGGTTTTGTTCCCAATATTAGCTATAGGGATTTTAAGAAAGCCCTTGATAACGATCGCACCTCATCCGCCGATAATATTGCCACTGAATCCTTAGGTGGCACCTATGGCTACAGTAGTTCGAAAAAAAGAAGCTATGAGCTAGAGAGTGATTATCGATTTGATGCCCTATTGGATGGTGGTTTAGTTGACCGCATCAATAAAGTTACCCTTACTCGAGCAAATGCGAAGGCCCTAGAATTAATTAATCCCAAAAGTCAAAGCCTAGATGCGTTTATTCTGTTTAGTGATCTGAGCAATTTTGATGGCATCAGCTGGGATTATAATTTTGTTGATGGTGTAACCGGTGTTAATCAATTAGACTTCATGAGTGTCGCAACCCATGAATTAGGCCATGCCTTAGGTTTTGTTAGTACCGTAGACAATGCCAATTGGATTAAGCAAGCATTAAATTATCAAGGAGCAACCTATGCTCGTAGTTCGGACCGATTAAAAGATGCAGGGGTGGTGTTTAATCCCACAACCGTTAACTCCCTAGATTTTTATCGCTATAGCAAATTTAGTAGTCAAAAAGGGCTAATGGATCTTTCCTACGGAAAAGATGCCTATTTCTCCATTGATAACGGAGCTACGGTCATTGCTAGGTTTTCTGAGGGATTAGATCAAATTTCGGGAGGGGATGGATTTCAGGCTAGCCACTGGAAGAATGAAACTCAAACGGGAATTATGGATCCTTCCCTCAAGCTAGAGCAAATTCGTCGTATTACACAGACAGATATGTTGGCCATGGATGTTATTGGCTATGATTTACGGGGAGAAGTTGATAATCGGAGCATCAGGTCCAATGACGACGATGATGATGATGATGATGATGATGATGATGATTCAAGACGAACCTCAACTCAAACTATTCCATCCCTTAATTATATAACTGTAGATACAAGTAGTACAAATGGCGCCCTCACTAGTGATGCAGAACTACTTCAGGTTTATCAGTCGATTGGTCAAGACATTGCTACGAAACGGGGTCTGTCGGACTATGTTTTCCTCTCCCAAATCTTAGATGGTAGTAGTTCCTTGACGTTGGACGCGGGTAAGCAAACGGTTGATCTTGGTGCTAACGTTATGAGAATGCTCCAAAACAGCAAGGTTTATGATTGGCGTTTCGGCGGTGGGAATTCCTATCATTGGGGTTTCGGCGGTGGAAATTCCTATCACATGGGAGCTTTCTTT
The DNA here is from genome assembly GCA_012033095.1 of Synechococcaceae cyanobacterium RL_1_2. Lineage (GTDB taxonomy): Bacteria > Cyanobacteriota > Cyanobacteriia > Cyanobacteriales > JAAUPO01 > JAAUPO01. The sequence continues at coordinate 2,092 of JAAUPO010000241.1, forward strand.
AGCCAATTCGCCCCTTACTTTAGTACGGTGGATCTTACGCCGGTCACTACTTTACCTCCAGCCGTCCCCACCAGCGCAGTCAAAATGGATAACTTGGATGTGATTACCGCGATCGCGTGGGATGATGAGCAATCCGAGGTTAAAGTTAACAACGCCCAAACCAACGGAGAACTCAATTGGGAAGAGTTAGAAGTGCAAGCTAGTGCCAATCAACCCCAAATTATTTTCACTGAACAAACCACAACTCCAGGTAATGGGGAAATTGGGAATGATGGGTTAGTTCAAGATTTAATTCAAGCTCTGTAGGGATCGTGATCGCTGATGTTAGCTTGTCGTAAGGGTTAAAGGTCAGAGCCAAGGGATAGATCAATGGGAACCCGATCGCTAAGGATACTCCATACGCGATGTGGTGCTTCGGGGTAATAATGGGCTTAGGGTTTTGATTTTGATCAATGATGATTAACTGCTCTTTCCAAGGTCTTTTCGGATCTAAATGGAGCCAGTAATCCCAAGAGCCGCCCCCAAATGCGGCCCCCCCCAGTTAACAAAGTCATAGGTTGTTCTTTGATCCCCTGGATATCGCGGTAAAAGATACGTTTGCTACCCCAGGGAAAATAATAGCCATGGATGGTCATGCCATCGTCATCACAACTGAGATATTCGTCTTCATAGAGAATTGCCATAATGGTGGGCTCCTGGTTTAGGGTTGCATAATAAATTCAAAGCTTTGGCCGTAGCTACTACCAAACTTAATCTCCATGCCTGAAATGAGGGCAATTTCGCTGTGATGAATGGTTTGCCAATCGTCACCATTTTTCACTAATGTCCCAAATCGGGAAAAGTCCCGTAGGTGATAATTATCCTGTTCCCGATAAATGATTTCAGCATGTTTTTGGCTAACCCAGCGTTCTTTGACCATCAGATCATTTTCTTGGCGGCGGCCTACCCGCATAATGCCTCCTTCCACTTGCCATTGTTGGGCCATGGGGGTCATCGATCGCAGATAGGCTGGGGGAATGGAGTTTTTAAAGCTGCTGGGTAACACCGTGGGTAATTCGGTAATAATTTCGCCGGGTAACTTCAGGAGGGAGCCATCGTACTGGGGATGGAGATATAAAATGGGTAGCGTCCATGCCGGCTGATTAAATTTATAAACGGTGAGTAAATCCTGGCGAGCAATGGCCACCGCATGATCAATGGACTTACCTTGGGTCAGGGCCCGGGTAAATACTTCAATAAATTTGAGGGCTTCTTGATCCGCGATCGAATCTCGCATCGCTAACACCGCCGGAACTCCATGGTGAATCAACACCTCCGCCAAACTACTCCGGGGTGAATCTTGGTAGGGATGGGCCCCCCAGCAGGCATTAAATAAAGCCAGGGAAACCCGATTCCGAATTAAACCCTGGGCTAACTCAGTTCCATTGATTTGGGAATTTTCCCCTAAAAATAATAATCCTCCGTCCTGGCCCGGTACCCCATGGCCCGCATAGAAAAACACATTATAAATGCCGCGATCGAAGGCGGCGAGGAGTTCTTCGGGGTGGGGTTGCACCAACACATCCACCTGGGAAGCATAACTTTGGTGGGGGGCTGGCCATTGCATTACTTCCAATAACCGTTCCGATTCTTTTTGTAGATCTAAAGCATCAAACGCGATCGCTTGGGAGGTTTCTGGTTGCCCTAACACCAACAAAATTTTTAATTGTTCTTGGAGAATTTGGGGTTTGAGGGGATCAACATCGCTGGTGGTACGGCTGAATAGAAATTTATCTTGAAGGGAAATAGCGGATTTACCGGCCTGGGGTTGCATAATTTCCCATGGCAGGGGCACTAACCGAGGATCACGAATTTCTAACTTGATGCGCAGGGCCTTATTTTGACCGATCGCGATACCACTACTTTTTTCAAGACTACTGCGGATCGCCCCAGAAAATAACCATTGCCATAGCTCAATCCCCAAGCTCTGCATCAGTCCGCCCCCATAGCCCAAACTATCCTGGGGGGGAATTTGATAGGCTAGGGATGTGGGATGGGCCTTAGAAAAACCCAAGGAAAATCCTGTAAGCTAAACATTTCCTGCCATAGCAGCCATTTTTCCGTGATCTGCTCTGTCCACAGGCAATCATGGTGGACGTATCCCCCCGGAAAGGGAGCCGCCGTAATCCAGATGGCAAAACGATCCCTGGTTTCAGTGGTTAGGGGGGCAAGGACAACACTTAGTTGGGGGTTTTCGCTAATATTCATCACAATGATTTCTCCTCTTACTCCTCCGCGATCGCGTCACAACGAATTTCCACCATAAACCCATCGGGGTCATAAAAATAAATTCCCCGGCCGGTGGGCCGACTCACAGGCCCATGATCAATGATGACCCCATGGCGTTCAAGAACCTCTAAAGCCCCATCAAAACTATGGGGAGCAATATCAAACGCCAAAATGACTTGCCCGGGTAAATTGTTGGCGAGGATCGGCATGGGGGGAGACAATTCCGGTTCAGCAAATAGATCCAAAATGGTACCATCGGCGGTTTTAAAACTAGCGACTTTACCCGCTGCTACCAATTTAACTAGGGTTTCCGGCAGGTTATCCCCTGTCAATTCTTGTAAACCCAAAATTTGACCATAGAAATGGCGAGAGGCCTCCAGATTATTCACGTTTAAAGCAAAGTGGTGGATGGTGCGCAACTCACCTAAATTTAGACCCGAATTTAGACCCGTCGTCATCTGATACTCCCTAAATTTCATTGTTGTTGCTCCGTGTACAGTTCAATCCGTTGCAGTATGACCTCCATGGTGGCAAAATTTTCCTCTAAATCTTCCAGTTCCGATGCCTTAGCTGAGCATTCTACAATTTTAGCGATCTGGACTAACTTCGGAACCCCAATGGTGGCAGCACTACCCTT
>JAAUPO010000242.1 GCA_012033095.1 Synechococcaceae cyanobacterium RL_1_2
AAAAGTGGTATCCGCCATTCTTGTGACGGCGGCCCTCGCGATCGAAGCAGTTAATTCCGGTCTTAAACCGAGGGCACCTTCTTTGGTATTGCGACAGTTGTACCACCGTCTCCGGTTCCACCGCCCCCCCAGCCATGAGGGTATCCATCCATTCGAGGGTCGAAGTCACAATGCGACGATAGCCCCAGCCCTGAAAAACTTGCTGTAGGGTATCGTTAATATGGGCTTTTTGGGTTACCTCTAAAGGCAGTAGGTCTCTAGCTCCGGCTGGAGGTTGGTGAATCATAATAGGGGAAATTAGGGACAGGATAAACTTGAGTAGTATCAGTTTACTTTTTTTTACCCCAAACATACCCCCAAATAAAACCGCCTTTTTTGGCATCTTTTTTACTTAGACCCGCCGTATCCGTCGATCGCATAATGGCATCTAAGGTTTTAATGGCCACGGTATTCTTCGCATCAAATTCCAGGGCTTTTTTGGTATGGATCTTCGCCATACCCATCTGTTTTTGTTTGAGGAAAGCATAGCCTAACAAACTATGGGTAATGGGATCGAGGGGGTCTTCCTTGAGGCGATCGCGCAGTTCAATTACCGCCTGGGCAAAATTTTCTTTTTTGATTAGTTCCTCTGCCCGGGAATAACGCGATCGATTCTTAGAACCACTAAAGGTATTGCTATATTGGCTAGAACCACCATTATTATTAGAGGTAGTAGGGGTTGCCGTTGGTGTCGTTGGGCCAGTAGTGGTTGTTGTCGAGCTACTGACGGTAAACGTTTTTGTCCGCTCTTGCCCACCATTGAGGACAATGTACACCAAGTTTAATTCACTCAATAGGGCAATTTTATTGAGGGTTTGGTCAATATCAACAAACTGCTCCTGGGCAATTTCTGCCACCAATTGGCGATAACTATTGTTGATGCTACCACCGCCTTGATATAGCTGTTTGGCTTCAGGAAACTTTAATTCTAATGGCTCTTGGGCAGCTAACTTTTGACCCGTTTGGGACAAAATTAAATTATGTTCTTGGAGATTGGTGGATTTGGATAGGTATTCGTAGGCCGGATTAATCAGTTTAGACAGGAGCTGACCTGCATAATTAGCCTGTTCTTGATCCTTAAACTTGCAGGTATCTGGATGGATTTTGGCTGCAATTTTGAGATAACGCTTTCTAACCTGCTTTGCATCGGCATCTAAGGGAATCCCTAGCATGGCATGGTGATCCGTTAAATCTATTTTGAACAGTCCTTCACCAATTTTAAAAAACATAGAGCGTCAACCTTAAAATCTAAATCCTTACTAAATATTAAAAGCCATTATCAAAAAATTTATTTATTTCTAAACAAGCGATGGAGGAAGATTAAGGATGGATAAACCGTTAAAGGTTAATTACCATAATTGTAAATAGCATGCTTGTTTAGTATTACCTATGAATCAAGTTAAAACCCGTTAATTTTTCAAATTTTAGCCTAGGGGTAGCTAAGAGGGCTTCGCTCAATGCTTGGTGCAGGTGTCCATTGGTGCAAAGGATACGGCCAGAGGAGAGGTTAAAGGGGCTTTGATCGTAGGCGGTGATTTTGCCTCCTGCTTCTTGGACTAATACTACCCCCGCTGCTAAATCCCATGGGCTTAACCCCCTTTCCCAGTAACCGTCTAAACGGCCACAGGCAATATCGGCTAGATCAACGGAGGCGGCTCCTCCTCTCCTCACTCCTTGGGTGAGATGGGTTAAATGGCAAAATTCTGCATAGTTATTATCTGGGGTTTCCCGGCGATCGTAGGCAAAGCCGGTGACGAGAAGACTTGTTTCTAAGGAGGCTGTTTGGGAAACGTGGATCGGTTGATAGTTACAGGTGGCTCCTAAACCTTGGGCTGCTCGAAATAGTTCATCCCGAAACGGATTGTAGATGGCCCCAACGATGGGAACTCCTTCTTTGAGTAAGCCGATCGAGACACCACAGGCGGTATAACCATGGGCATAGTTAACGGTGCCATCGAGGGGATCGATCGCCCAGAGGTAAGTATTAGGTTGGGCCGTTCCCTGGAGCCCTGACTCCTCTGCCAAAATTTGGTGGTCAGGGTAATGACGTTTGATGATGGCTAGGATCGTTTCTTCCGATGCTCGATCGGCTTCGGTGACGAGATCTCCCGATCGCTCTTTTTCTTGAATTTGGGTTAAATTACCTACATATTTTTTTAGCACGGCTCCCCCTTCTAAGGCCGCGATCGTGGCGATGTCCAGTAACTTTTTGAGTTCGGTAGTCATAGGGTGGAGGGGAGTAAAATAGGATTGAGCCTATTATGGCCATGGACTATTTTGATAGTCAAATGTTTTGTTAATGCCAGGATTAGACTTTAAACAGTTATATCTATCCCTGGTTACTTCATCCTATATCGTGGTCAAGACCTAAATCCTTACGCCGGTAATAGCACAGAAATTAACAGAAATTATTAAATAACCCTTTTTTCCCTAAGCCTATGATTTATAACTTTATATGATAAAGATTATTTAAATCTGGAATCTATTTGATCTATTTCAATAATAAGATATTCCCCAGGACAAAAGCGTAAGGCTCATTGTTTAGCCTATTTGAAGGGGCATTGATGGCCCCCTTTGTAATTCGATGTTAGGAAAATCGTTATCCATGTTTAGTTTAATGCAGTTACTGTGGTGATTCGGTGATTAATGACCTTAAAAGCTTTTGTCTTGACGATCGCTACGGTAGGTGTCGGTTTTTCCCTAGGCCTGGGCTTGCCCTTAATCCTGAAAATGTTCAGCAAGAACTAACTCCGATTACGTTGCAGTTACAGTGGAAGCACCAATTTCAATTTGCAGGCTATTATGCGGCCATTGACCAAGGGTTTTATCGCGATCGGGGTTTGGAAGTCAACCTCTTGACCCCCAGCGATGACAGGAATCCGGTGGAAAATGTTTTGCAAGGTAATGCCCAGTTTGGGGTTTCCAGCTCCGATTTACTGTTATGGAGAGCTAAAGGTAAGCCCGTTGTTGCCCTAGCCGCAATTTATCAGCATTCTCCGTTTGTCTTTCTCACCCGTAAAGATATTAACAACATCCATGAGTTAGCCGGCAAAAAAGTGATGATTGAAAGTGACGCGGCGGAAATCCTAGCCTATCTCCAACAGGAAGGGGTGGCTTTAGAACAAATGGAATTATTGCCCCATACCTATAATCCCTATGGTTTGATTAATGGGGAGATTGATGCCATGACCGGCTATAGCATTGATGAACCTTTTTATTGCAACAAGCGGGCATTGAATACAACGTATTTAATCCGCGATCGGGGGGCATTGACTTTTATGGGGATATTTTATTCTCCACCGAAGCCTACATTAAAGAAAATCCCCGGCAGGTTCGGGCCTTTGTGGAAGCGACCCAAGAGGGTTGGCAGTATGCCTTAGATCATCCTGAGGAAATCATTCAGGTTATTTATCAAGATTATAGTCGTCGCCATAGTTTAGACCATTTAAAATTTGAAGCGGAAAATTTACAACGGCTGATTTTGCCTGAGGTGGTGGAAATTGGGTATATGAACCCTGGTCGTTGGCGATACATTCGGGATACCTATGCAAGTTTAGGCATGATTGCTGAAGATTTTCCCCTCAAAGGTTTTCTTTATGAGGATTATTCCTTTGCCATTTTGCGCAAAAATAATTGGATTTTTTGGCTATCGTTAGGGTTGGTTTTATCCTTGATCGTTATTTCTGGCATTAGTGTGGTGATCCACCATTTCTATCGTCTTAATCGGACAATCCGTTTGGAAATGGCTCAAAAAAACCTGATCGAAAAGGAATTAACTGTTTTAGAGAAACGGTATCGAACCTTAGTGGAAAATGCGCCTTTTTCTATCATTATTTCCCGCATCCCCAGTGGTGAAATTGCCTATGTTAACCCTAAGGCCTATAGTCAATTTGAAATGGTGCCCACGGGAAATTTCCATCCTTTTACTAGGGATTTTTATGTCAATCTTCGCGATCGCGATCGTATTTTACGCCGTTTAAACACGGAAAAATCTATTTCTAACTATGAATTACCGCTAAAAACCACAAAGGATCGTCAATTTTGGGCGAATGTGTGCGTGAACGTAATTGATTTTGATGGGGAACCGGCTAGTTTTATCGCCCTATTGGATATTACAGAACGAAAAGAATTACAGCAACAACTAGAGCGCATGGCAATGACGGACGAATTAACCCAAGCCTATAACCGTCGTTATTTTATTGAAAAGGGCTATCAGGAAATCAGAAGGGCTCAGCGTTACGGGGTATGGTTTTCCTTGATGATGTTAGACATTGATTATTTTAAACAGGTCAATGATACCTATGGTCATGATGTGGGCGATCGCGTGTTGATCCATTTTGTCCAACTCTTAACAGCTAACTTACGGGAAATTGATATTATCGGGCGTTTGGGAGGAGAGGAATTTGGGGTAATTTTACCTAATACTAATCCGCAGGAAGCCTTATCCCTAGCCAATAGATTAAGACGGGATATTGCCCATAATTATTTAAACCATGATGGGATCCAACTCAAAATTACCGCCAGTATTGGTTTAACTGGTTTTGCTGTCGGGATCGTCACTATCGATCAATTACTCAAGCAAGCGGATCTGGCCCTCTATCAAGCCAAGGAAGGGGGCCGCGATCGCGTTGTATTGTATTGCGATCCCAACCATGATCCCCACGCCGATGACAATGGCCAGGGCCCAGAATTGTAGCTTTACTGAATTAATAGCCCAATAATTGCCAAGCTAATTTTGCGGCTCCCACCATGCCAGCTTGATTTCCCAGGGCTGCGGGCACCACGGTTAAACCATCACGGCTAGAAGGGATCACTCGTTTTTCTAGTTCGCGATCGCCGCAGGTAAAAAGAACTCACTACTGCCACTGATGCCCCCACCAATTACCACCAGTTCGGGGGGTCGAGGATATACACAAGATTCGCGAATGCCCAGCCCCCAACCGATTGGCCATAGGT
>JAAUPO010000243.1 GCA_012033095.1 Synechococcaceae cyanobacterium RL_1_2
TACCTTGGAAATATTCCCCTAAAAATTCAGCCCTAGGACTAATGCGATTGATCCCACTGCTGAAGCTGCCTCCAGTCAGGGCCCCAGTAGTCCCATTTACCGCACTATCTCCCACAATGAAAGGAATAATGCCGTTGCCTTCATGGCGAATAGTAATATTGCCATTGCCAACTACCCCGGCAGTGGAAATGCTACTAGCAACTCCAGTTTGATCAATAAAGGTGTCCGTTGCTCGGAAAAAGTTGCCCGCTGTAATATCTACGGTGCCACCAATACCACCATCAACCCCCCCCTTGGGCATTGATATATTGCACCACAATGTCCCCGATCGGTCTAGGGTTACATTGCCGCCGGAACCGACACTACTGGAATTGATGGCACCGGCATTGATCCCGACTTTGCCTAGAACTACGATATTGCCGCCCTGGGCGATTGCGGAACTATTAAGATCTAAGGTATTGACGGTGCCTTGTTGACTGGTAATGGTCAATGCACTGCCATTGGTGGTGACATTGCCCAGACTGATATCATTCAGGGCCTGCACGGCGATCGATGAATTATTAACACCGATCAAAGCGTTGAGGGGAGAAGCGGTAGTAACGGTGCTATTAGGGGCTTGAATCAGGACTGGATCATTAAAGGTTACGGTATCCAATAACCCGATCGCGCCGGTAGGACTGGTAATGGTAATTTGACTAAAACCATCTAGGATATTGCTTAACTCTAGGGGGCTAAGATCTAAACTGGTGGGCTGTTCCGTGGCATTGCCGATCGCGATCGTTTGGTTAGCGGTGGTGGGTTGAATGACCAAAGAGCCGCCGACCCCCCGCACTTGACCATAATTAATTTCATCCCCTTGGAGGGTCAAAGTCCCTAAGCCCCCATCGATCAAACCATTAAAGGCACTAGTAGCATTGGCGAACACAACTAAGTCGTTGAGGTTGCCGCCGATCAAGTTTTCAAAGGAGTTCAGGCTAATGTTATTCAGGGTCACCGCGTCCGTACCAGTAACGGTGAAAGTATTGTTTTGATTGGGAGCTTGGATTTGATCGTTTTCACTACTACCAAGGATGGCTTCAATGCCATTAAATCCGGCAAGGTTGGTGGCCGATCCCTGTTGAGTGGGGGTACTGTTTTGTAGATTGACAACAATTGAGGTGGATAAATTGGCATAATCGATCGTGTCCGTTCCCGTTTCCCCATCGATGAGGCCTGTAATTTCCCCTTCAGAATTGAACACAAAAGTATCATCCCCTGCCCTCCCAAACAGATTTTCAAAGCTATTGAAAGTAATGGGGCCAATACTGCCTACATTGAAGTTGCCAAGGGTAAAGGTATCCGCCCCAGGGTTCCCACGATCGTGTCGCCATTCGAGCTAGAGCCAATGAGGGTTTCAATGCCCACTAAGGAAACATTATCGGTACTTAAACTTGCCACATCAAAGGTAACGGGGTCAGGGGAAGTGAGATAGCTGAGGGTATCAGTGCCTGGGCCCCCATCTATTTGGCCGATGATCGTGAAAGGGGAATCAATGTTAAATTGATCATTGCCGGCCCCACCATCGATCGCGCCAGAAAAACTACCCCCATCAAAGGTAAAAATATTACTGGCGTTATTACCCACTAAATTTTCAATATTGGTAAAACCGGCGGGTAAACCTGTCGCTGTGCCGCCATTAACAGCATTAATCACGAAATCGCCCCCTAGGATAATGCCCTCTCCCAAGCTCAGGGTATCGTTTGTACCTGCTCCTCCATCAATCCTGCCGGTAATGGTACCCGCTGTATTACTAGGAATCGTGCCAGTGCCAATCACCGCCGCATTAGTAAGCGATCGCTCAAACAACGTAAACTGATCAATGCCGCTACCACCGGTTAAATTTTCAATATTGTTAAACCCCACAATGAAACTGCCGCTACCAGTGGCAAGGTTAGATAGTTTTCCTGCTAAATTACCAGCATTAGCGTTATTGACAGAAATATTAGTCCCAAGGAAAGCCACATCACCCCCAATGGTGAACACGTTGCCATCGTCATCCCCGATTAAGGTATCATTGCCCCCTTGGCCGTCGATACCCGTACTTAAGCTGCCGACATTGGTGAAGGTAAAGGTATCATCAGCACTGCCCCCTTGCAACGCTTCGATACTAGTGAAGCCATTGATAACCCGACTGACCGTACCTTGATCAAGGCCTGTAATCACAAAATTAGTGGCTAAGTTATCGGCGGTGAGGGTGTCAATACCATTTCCACCGTTGATACTACCAGCGAGGGTTCCCCCATTGGTGAAAGTGAAGGTATCACGATTTGTACCGCCGATCAGGTTCTCGATCGCTTGAAAATTAATGGTGCCAGCAAAAATACTATTGTTGTCAAGGATCACATTCCCGCTATCACTGCTGTTAATAGTCCAATTGCTATCAAAGTTATCCCCTTGTAGGGTTGAGCCTCCTAGGAGAATCACAGAGGTATTTCCTAGGGTGGTGGCATTGAGGGCATTTAAGGCATTTAGGGTAATCGTACCGGTAACGAAATTGTTATTGGCAATGTCATCTTGATGATTAATCAAAATATTGGCAAAACCATCTTGGATTAAGCTCAGCTCGCTTTGGTTGAGGTTCAATGCACTGTCGCTGAAGGTTCCCCCGATGGTAATATCTGTACTAAAACTAAGGGGTTTGAGGGTAACGTTTTGGTTGGCTCCCGATCGAGGATTAATGGTGGTGAGGCTAGGGGAAGATTCCGTTAATTCAATTTCATCCCCCATTAAAATTAAATTGCCGGTACTGGTAGGGCTATTGAGGTTAAAGGTGGTGTCATTAATTTCAAGCAGAGAAACCGGATTATTTACTAAGTCTTCGATGGATTCGATCGCGATACTACCGGCCCCATTAGCGTTGATGATGGTGCCATTATCGGTTCGGATGCTAGAGGATTGTTCAAACGCTTTGCCCAGAATGGTAATAAAACCGGCTCCTTGGCCAGTAATGTCACTGTTTCCAAGAATAACCCCATCATTACGAGTCCCAATACTGTTGGCCCCAGTGCCAATTAGGGTAATACTGCCGTTTCCGGTACTGGTGAGGGTAGTGCGATTAATGTCATTCAAGTCAATACCTTGATTATCGTCTCCTGCCCCCTTTCCTTCCCCGATAATCGTGAGATCTCCATTTGCGATGCTAATGGTCACTTCCGCTGCGGATACCCCATCATTATCATTGCCATTGCCATCCCCGGCAGTGCCAGTAATGGCGATCGCGCCGGCTAGGCTATTTTGAATGATGGGGCCTGCATTCCCAATGCCCCGTTGAAAAGATACCCCATCATTATTACTGCCTCCAGCATTACCCCCAGTACCAACTATCGCGATCGCGCCGCCGTTAGAAACAACTTGGCTGATGGCTTCTAATCTAATCCCTTGGTTATTAGAGCCTGCTGTCCCAGCCTGACTACCTCCAAACCCCCTCAAATTAATTGCACCGGTATTGGAATTAATCGTACTTTCAAAGCTATAAATACCATAATTATTATCGGTTTCCGCCACACCGCCGCCAAAGCCCTGCAGATCGATCGTGCCATCGACGGTACTAATGCCACTGGTTGTTAATTCAATCCCAATATTGCCATTATCAAAAATTGTGTTGGGGCTAATCCCGACCATGGTAATGTTGCCTAAGCCAATGGTGGAGAGTTTTGCTTGGTTACCCATCACAATCCCTTTAGAGCTACCAATGGACAAAGGTGAGCCCCCAGTGCCGGCAATGGTGATATTGCCTCCTCCTGCATCAATTACACCGCCATTAGAGACCACACCGTAATAATTAGTGGCATAATTAGCACTGGTGGCCGTAGCATCCACATTGCCACCATTGGTTTGGATCGTACTATTTTGATTCAGCCTAATCCCTTGACCGGCATTGAGGATCACGTTGACAGGAATGGTGGTATCACTATTGCCTAAATCCACATCGGTATTGTTCCCATCATTCGCAATATCAATAAGTCCAGTGGTATTTAGCTCGATCGATCCCACTCCGTTAACGTTAAAATTGCCAATATTAATCCCTCCGTCACCGCCTAAAATTAGTAAAGGAGAAGCCACATCCATATCAATATTGATGTTGCTACCACCAAAACCATCATTGCGGCCCATGGTGATCTGACTGAAGCTATCAGCTTGATTTGCGATCGTGCTTATCCGTTCACTGATAGTAAAGTTTTGATTACCGTTAGGTTGTTGTAGGGTTAAATTTCCGAGGCCGGAAAGAGTAGTCGTATTAAAGAAAAAATCATTGCCAGTTAGGGTAATGTCACTATCGGCATTTTGCCCCTCGATCGTAACGTCTAGATTGGTAAAAATAGAGCCAGATTGGGCAGTGAGATTAATGTTCCCGAGACTATTTCTAATAGTGGTTTGATCTCCGGTAATATTGTTTAGCCTGACGTTAGTGCCAGCAGTTACGTTAATATCACCAGTGCCTGAGGATTCGATGAGCGTAGTACCCCCAGTACCCCCCGTCTGGAACTCTGCCCCCGCGTTGAAGTTCATCTGTGTTGCGGTACTGCCTCCAGTACTCCGAACTTGGCCAGCAACGAAAATATTTCCAGTTTGGGAAGTGAAATTAAAATCTGCTGCATTAGTAGCATTGGTAATGATATTGCTGTTAAGAACAACATTGTTGCCAGCATTAAGAGCTAAATTTAAGCCCCCTTCGCCATTTTTAGTAATAAGGTCATCTAGAACAATGTCTCCCCCGGCAGTGAAATTATAGAATGTGTCGTTATTGCCATCACTGTCGCTAATAATTTGACCATTGGTGTTCAAGGCAATATCGGCCCCTGCGGTGAAAGTGAGATCTAAGGCACTGCCACCATTAGCAATAATTGGCTCATTAATGTTGAGGTCGCCACTAGTAGCGGTAAGAACTAACCCCCCCGATCGCTCCCAGTATGGAGAATTGAAGCGTTGATATTAATGTTAGTATCGGCGACTTA
>JAAUPO010000244.1 GCA_012033095.1 Synechococcaceae cyanobacterium RL_1_2
ACTGTTCAAAATCCCCTGGGGTAAATTGACGCGATCGGCCAAGTAATGTGATCCCTTGCTTGAGGGCCGCTGATTGCATCCGAGAATCCGGCTTAGCCCCGACATGGTAACTAGAAGTTCCCGCCGAATCACATTGAATCTGATCTTGTAACTTTCGTTGGTGGATGAGGTGACTCATGATATTTTCTGCTGAAGGCGATCGACAGATATTACCAAGACAAACGAAGAGTAAACGATAGACCATGGATCTCAAACAAAAAGTGGGAAAGGAGAAGGTTAAATTTAAACCACTACTTGCAGAATTTGCAAATGCTAAAACCATGGTAAGTCATAGGGGCAGTCAAAAGAATGTTTGAGTGGAGTAAAAAGTTACCAATTCTCCCTCTAAGAACGTGTTTGAAAAGTATCAAATGTTGTTGATTTGCCCCCTAAATCCCCCAAGCTGTGGGACTTCATTGATTAAAATCTAGGTGATTTTCCCCAGAATGGGGTGCAAGGGGGGCTTTTCAAACATCCTCTAAATTTCCCAAACTTAGGAAACTTTGAAAATAACCCGCCAATATCGAGAGGGTGGGGACAGGCCGTCAGCATTGAACCATCTTTAACCATCGAAAAGGGATGGGCTGAAATAGTTGATTGGCCCTTAACCGTTACGAGTACGCCCTAAGATCATCCATGGTGGTTAAGTTGTCTAACAATAGGGCAAACCGAAAAAGGTGTTAGGGCCTGTCATCATTTAAACCTGAAACTCTTCTTAGCTAAGGATTTTAGTTTAAAACTATACTTTCTGAACCTGGCTCAGGATCAACGTTTTAATGCTAATTGATGACACTCCCTAGTAAAGATATTCATGCTATGACCTAGTGACTGCCATATCATCAACAATTGAGAGCAAGATTATTTTCCCATACTAAACAAAATGGTTTTGGTATAACTGGTGTGGCTACGGCGATCATAGCCCGCTTGAACTTTTCAACCCTTGCCGTGGGATTAGTAGGTCATAATTTCCGTCAAATGTTGGGCAATGCGATCCCCTGCGCCAGATTTGCCTAGGCGATGGATGCCATTTTCACTGATTAATTGTAGGCGATCGGGGTCTTTAAATAGTTCTTGAATCGTGTTGGCCACCTCACTGGGGTATTTCACCATGATGACGGAAGGGCCGAGTAAGCGGGTTTGGGCTTCAGCAAAGGCACGGGTAAATTGGGGGCCATAGCCGGGGATGGTGATGACGGGTTTCCCTAAACCCACAAATTGTTCAGTGGCAGTGCCAGCGGTGGCGATCGCTAGATCGGAGGCTAACAGACAACGGTTGTAACGGTGCTGGGTAATGACGAGGGTGGCATTTTTTGGGTAAAAATGAGGGCTTCATCGTCATCAATCGGAATATTTTGGGGGTTTAATATTTTTTGATACCAGCCCTGGCTAGTCAAATTTTGACCATGGGTTCTAATTCTATCCCTGGCGCGATCGCGGCTAAAAAAGTTAGGGAAATGTGGCGAAAATTATTGATCAAATTCATGGACCCACAAATGATTGTTTCCCAATTTTCATAAACTTCAGGGGTGCGAGAACCAGGCAATAATAACACCACAAAATTTTCATCTTGGGTCTCTTCCTGGGTCGCCCGAAAAAGGGGTTGGGATTTGCCAATATCTAGATCGTTCATCATCGGATTACCCAGGTTAACGGAAGGAATTTTAAATTCCGTTAGCACCTGGTGGGTAAGGGTATCCCTGGGGTAAACGGCCTTACACTTTTTCCGTCTCATCAACCACCGTTCCCAAGGGTAATAAATCGAGCCCATCCATTTTTCCCAGGCAGATGTACGATCTAACCAACCAATTTCATCCTGTAAGTAGTATTCTGATTTCGCTGTCCCCACAAAAGCGTAGTTTCTCCCGCTGCACCAAGCCATGGTTAAGGGCATAATATCCCCTACTGCCAAAATGAAGCCCGGCCATTTTTCACCGTGCCGATTTGTTTAGAAGTTAGACCTAACAGACCCCCTCTAATATCTCGCCAAAATTGTTTGCCCTCCATGCGGACAAATCCCCCCGATGGCATTTTTTGTACTGGGCCTACAATGGGAATCCCTTCCCGTTGATAGGCTAAACCTTCCCCGACTAGGGGTAAAGCCGCGATCGTGGTATGGGGGGATTGGCGATGGAGTTGATGTAAAATTTTAACGGCAATTTCGTCTTCTCCGTGGCCATTGCTCAAACAGAGTAACTTCATTAATAGTGGGTTAGGTTAAGGCAATAAACAGCGACTACACATTATGACAGAATCCCGACCTCCATTTTTACGCCCCGGCGATCGCTTACGGGTAATTGCCCCCAGTGGAGCGATCAAAGATTATAGCCGTTTTAACCGAGGCTTAAAGGTTTGGGAGGATTGGGGCTTTACCGTAGATTTTGGAGCCCACTACCAAGAAAATTAGCCTATCTGGGGGGCACCGATGCCCAAAGAAGGGAGGATTTAAACCATGCTTGGGCTGATCCGGACTGTAAAGCCATTATCTGTGCCCGGGGTGGTTATGGTACAACTCGTTTATTAGAACAATGGCAGTGGCCGAATAGTGAGCCTAAATGGTTAATTGGTTTTTCCGATATTACGGCTTTGCTGTGGAGCTTAGCTAGTCAAAACATTATGGGTCTCCATGGCCCAGTCATGACCACGATCGCGGGGGAACCGGCATGGAGTCAGGAGCGATTAAGGAATTTTTTACTTGGTCAACCCCTTCCTCCTTTAGCAGGTCAAGGATGGGGTCTGGGCACCGTAGAAGGCCGTTTATTTCCTGGCAATATGGCGGTGATTGATAGCTTGTGGGGAACTCCCTGGGAACCGGATTTAACCGGAGCGATTTTGGCGTTAGAGGATATTGGTGAAGCTCCTTACCGCCTCGATCGCCTCATTACCGCCTGGCGATCGCGGGGGATCATGGCTAAAATTGCTGGGGTAGCCCTAGGGGATTTTACCGATTGTGCTGGCACTAATGGCTGGGAGGTGGAAGAGATGTTCCGCGATCGCCTGGGGGATTTAGGTCTTCCGGTTGTGAGTAATTTACCCTTGGCCATGGGGACGTTAACGCCTGTTTGCCGGTGGGGGCCAGGGCTGTATTGGATAGCGATCGGGGATTGTTAACCTTTTTACCCTAGTGGGTTCCATCAAAGGCAGCCACCAGGGAAGCAAGCATAAATAACCATCCCCGTTAGATCTGAGTCAGGGCAAACTCCCCTTAAATCCACAGAGCCTTCCCCAGCCATCGCAACTTTTAACTTTTCAGCAGATTGGTTTACTATTTTACTTGAGGATTATTTAATTTTGACAATGGCCCCATGGATTGGATCAGACTACAAAAAGCCCTAACAGTGGAAGTCGATCGCGGTTTTATTAATATCCAGGGTAATAATTTTCAATTCCATGAATTTTTGAGCGAGCAGCTAGGCCAACCCTGTCCCAGTGACGTTAAAAGCGATCGCGATCGTTGGAGTGATTTACAACGCAGGTTTCAAGGCTATCCTGATTTAGCCATGGGTCAACGGCGATCCCTCATCGCCCAAACACGACAATTTTTCAAAAATCTAGAACAGGCAGAAATTAAACGTCAACGGGTAAGCCTCCCCAAACAACCCCGCACCACCCCGGTAGTAAGCAACGGTCAGGAAAATTATCAGCTCAAACAAGTTGGATTAGAGGAATACCTTCATCAAGTGCCATCGATCTCAAAAAAAAAGGCGGAACAAATTGCCCGTCTCGGTTTGCTGACCATCAAGGATTTACTTTTTTATTACCCCAGGGAACATATTAACTACGCCCAACAAGTTAACATTACGGACTTAGTTGCCGGGGAAACCGTTACCATCATCGGCCGTATCCGCCGGTGTAGTTGTTTTACCGCCCGCAATAACAAAAATTTAACCCTACTAGATATTCAACTCGAAGATAGCACGGGGAAAATTAAGCTCGGTCGTTTTTTGCTGGCCACCGTTACTCTAGCCCCAAATGGCAACATTACACAAAATCCCAATATAGCCCTGGCACGACGATCGCGGCTTCCGGTCTAGTGAAAGCGAATAAGTACGGGTTAACCCTGAGTAATCCTGAAATTGAAGTGCTAGATAATACCAGCGATAAAATTCGATCGCTCAAAATTGGTCGTTTGTTACCCATTTACAGCCTGACGGAAGGTCTAATTGCCGATGCCCTACGCAATGCCATTTTAGAAGTGTTGCCCCTAGCCCAACAGTTAACCGATCCCCTCCCTGGGGCGATCCGCAAAGAACATCACCTATACCCCTTACCTGAAGCGATCGCCCAAATTCATTTTCCCGATAATGAGCAAACCCTAAGCCATGCCCGCCGCCGTCTCATTTTTGACGAATTTTTCTTTTTACAATTAGGTTTTCTCCAACGTCGTCAACTGCAACAAGCCCAACAACAAGCCAGTCCCCCCCTCACCCTCAACGGTCAGTTAGTAGAACAATTTAACGAAGTATTACCCTTTCGGTTAACCAATGCCCAACAACGGGTAGTAGGGGAAATTTTGGAGGATCTAGGGAAATCAAACCCCATGAATCGCTTAGTACAAGGGGATGTGGGTTCCGGTAAAACCGTGGTGGCCGTGTTTTCCATTTTGGCCGCGATCGAGTCCGGTTACCAAGCCGCCCTGATGGCCCCCACCGAAGTTTTAGCCGAGCAACACTACCATAAATTAGTCAGTTGGTTTAACCAGCTCCATCTCCCCGTCGAACTGCTCACCGGCTCCACCAAAACCAAAAAGCGTCGGGAAATTTATAACCAACTTGCCACCGGAGAACTACCCCTGTTGGTGGGAACCCATGCCCTCATCCAAGATCCAGTACAATTCGATCGCTTAGGATTAGTGGTAATCGATGAACAACACCGCTTTGGCGTACAACAACGGGCTAAATTGCTTGCCAAAGGAGAATCCCCCACACCCTCACCATGACCGCCACCCCCATCCC
>JAAUPO010000245.1 GCA_012033095.1 Synechococcaceae cyanobacterium RL_1_2
TTGGGATGATATTGAAAACTTTAAATATGGCTTAGGATCGTGAATTAAATAACTTAGAAATTTGTAGGGTATCTTTCAAGGGAGCTTAACCCATCGATATTTAAGTTTTAGATGTTATTAAATTCTTATTCCTTAAGAACGTGTTGGAAAAGTATCAAATGTTGTTGAGTCGCCCCCTAAATCCGTCAATTTGGGGGGCTTCATTGGTTAAACTCTAGGGGATTTCTCCCAAAATGGGGGGCAAGGGGTGCTTTGCAAACATCCTCTAAGACTTAATTCTTGTGGTGTCGAGCTTGGCCAAGATCTAATTACTGGCTTTAAAATCTTGTTTGCCGCCAGTTTTTTCCACTAGACGAATTGCCCCGATTTCCATCGTTGATTCTAGGGCCTTGGCCATATCATAGAGGGTGAGGGCGGCCACCGAAACTGCGGTTAAAGCTTCCATTTCTACCCCAGTTTCTCCCTTCGTTTTAACCGTCGCCGTGATGATTAAACCGGGGAGTGCTCGATCGCTAACAATTTCTACCCCAATTTTTTGCAAAGCCAACGGATGGCAAAGGGGAATTAGGTTCGCCGTTTGTTTGGCTGCCATAATCCCAGCAATCTTAGCGGTACTCATAACATCGCCTTTAGGGGTATTACCCGCCTCGATCGCGTTTAAGGTGGCTAATTTCATCTTAATCTGGCCCTTCGCGATCGCTTGTCTTTGGGTAATGGCTTTGGGGGAAACATCCACCATGGAAATTTCCCCTTGTTGATTAAGGTGGGTGAGGGGAAGATTTTGATTTGGGTCTTGCATTGGTTAAAACGGTTATGGTATATTCAAATACTGTTACGGGGCAAATCCCGCAAACAAAGGCTTGTAGCTCAGTGGACTAGAGCACGTGGCTACGGACCACGGTGTCGGGGGTTCGAATCCCTCCAGGCCTGTACTAATCGATCAACCATTGAATCCAGGGATCTAACTTAGTTCTCTGGTTTGATCGTAGCCATGGTCGGCCATCTCAGCCTACGAGAATGATAAAAATTTAGGTGGTGTTGAAGCCATCATGATTAGGACTTACGCCCAACTCCCCTAAATCTCCGAAAGTTGGGGGACTTGCTTGAACGATTGTCCCCAAATATCCTGGTACCTAGGACAGAATCAAAATTTTTGCGTAATTCCTGTTTAAAAATTAAAAAATTAAAAAAAATTGTAAATTGTTATCGTCAACGTTTAGCCTGGCTAAAACCTAATAAACTAGCGTCACCGGCTCTAGGAATAATCGGTTCTTCGACGCTGGGATTTCCTTCGATCGCGTCATTGGGTTGGTTCTTCTGGTTGGAGTTGGTTTCGGTGACTTCCGTACTAGGAAGGTAAAAATTGACGATCGCCATAATTAAAGCTTCCCTTTCCTCACGGTTGAGCTGATTAATGAGAGCTTGATCCTGTTCCAGGGGGTTAGTATTCAGGGTGGAACTACCAGGGTAGCGATCGGGGCTAATCGCTTCATTTAACCCAAGATAATCCGCAAGGGTTAACTTCCAATCAAAGCGGGATTCATTATTTCTGAACTTACCTCGGTGGTAGCGCAGTAAGCGACTGATGAGGGTGTTATTTTCTAGGGATTGATTGCTCTCAGCTAAAGCAAAATTATTCCCTAGGGGAAAATCTGGGAGTTGGGTATAAATTTGTTGGGCTGCTCGATCAAAGGAGCTAGATTGGGAAAAAAGGGGCTGAGTCCAACCCATCGTAATGATGAGAATGGAACTGCAGACCGCGATCGAGATAAATTTAATTACCTTACCTACCGACTTAAATTTAGATGGGATATGGGATGGGAGAAACCTATTCACGGATAATTTCGGGTTGGGTCAACTCATCGGACATTTCAATGATAGCTCGCACCACTGGTTTCATCAGGGATTCATCGACATTTTCAAAATCTTCATAACGACGGCGTTTGGCCCTTCTGGCCACCTGCACGGTGATGCGATAACGATTGGAAGCCGCTGCCATCAACTCATCGGAACGATGCATGATTTGATGGGAATCAATGGAGTTTCTTTTTTGCATGAAGGGTTAATAATCAAAAAATTAGATAGTCCTATTTTACCCTAGGGCTGGTCTGAATCGATTTCTTTAACTTGGTTTTCGGCTTGGTTTTACCCTTGCAATCCCTGAAGCGATCGCGGCACAATAGATAATAGTAAGAAATACCCAAGGATAACTGCGACTAACCTCATTTAATATCTGAATCTATGGCTAACGTGGAATTTGACCTAGTAATTGTGGGAGCTTCGGTGGTGGGGGCAACCCTAGCCTGTGCATTAAAGGACTCCGGTCTGCGCATCGCGATCGTGGAAAGCCAACCACTAGAACAAGGATTAGATCGCCAACGGGCCTATGCCATGTCCCTGTTATCGGCGGATATTTTTCAGGGTTTGGGGGTCTGGCCCGCAATGGAACAGGATCTAGGTCAATATAAAACAATCCAATTGTCCGATGGTGCTTCACCCCAAGTTTTATTTTTTGAATCAACGGATTTAGAACGGAGCTATCTGGGTTTTGCAGCTCCCCATCGGTCTTTACTAAAGCCTCTGTACGCCAAGTTACAGAACGTTCCGCACCTACAATGGTTTTGTCCTGCCCACGTCGAAAACATCGAACAACACAGCGATCGCTCCACTGTGACCATAACCATGGAGGGCCACACCAAAAATCTTCAAACTAAATTAGTCATCGGTGCAGACGGGCCGAATTCCTTCGTCAGAAGACAAGCCCAGATTAAAACCAGAGGTTGGAAGTACCATCAATCCTGCGTCACCTTCGTAATTAAGCATACCGCCCCCAGCAATGACATTGCATTTGAACGGTTTTGGCCCACCGGCCCCATGGGGGTATTGCCCTTACCCGGTAATCGTTGTCAAATTGTATGGACTCACCCTACGGCCGAAGCGGAAACGCTCCAACAGTTACCACCGGAGCAATTTATTGCTAAATTAAACCATTACACTGGTCATCTCTTAGGGGAAATTGAACTGCTGGGCGATCGCTTGGTCTTTCCGGTGCAATTAATGCAGAGCGATCGCTACGTTCAACCCCGATTAGCCCTGGTGGGAGATGCGGCCCATGGTTGCCATCCGGTGGGGGGACAAGGCCTTAATTTAGGAATTAGAGACGCGGTGGCATTAGCAGAAGTGTTACTCCAGGCCCATCGTCAGGGGGAAGATGTGGGTAAGCTATCCGTGCTCCAACGTTATGAACGGTGGCGCAAACCAGAAAATTTAATTATTTTGACCATGACCGATGTACTCAACCGTCTGTTCTCTAATCAAATTTTGCCTTTAATTGGCCTACGAAGGTTATCGTTATTAACGATGGCTGGACTGTATCCGGTAAAGGTGTTAGTGCTCAAACTGATGACGGGTCAATTATTGAAGCGTCCCGCAGTGGCCAAGGCAGTCTTCCCTCAACATCACCTCCCCTCGCCAAACCTTTTGTTGTAGCTCCCTAAATAATTTGAGATCCTCCGCACTGGCCTGGTGATCAACGTAAATAATACGCTTGATGCGATCGCTTTCCTCCCGCGATAAACATCCGTCATTAATGGCCATGGCAATGGCATGGGCTAGTTTTCCATGATGTTGACTATTGTTATTGTCCTGATCGACCATGATTCTTTTCTCCATCAAAATAAAATTTAGCTATTAAGCTATTACAGGAGGGTCTTTGGCTGTCCTCCGCCCATAGTGCCGAACCAAAGGTTTACTGCCCTAAAGTCCATTCAATCGGTGGTGAGAATTAAAAATTAAAATTTAAATTTGATCGTTAGAATTTCAACATCAAAATATCATGGCAATCCCTTAGGAATAAGAATTTAATAACATCTAAAACTTAAATATCGATAGGTTACGCTCCCTTGAAGGATACCCTACAAATTTCTAAGTTATTTAATTCACGATACTTAGGGGATACATAGGGCAAAAGCAAAGATCAAAGGGATACCCATTCATTCTTGATTACTTGCAATTTATTGAGTTTAACTATATCTCCAGTATAGTTAAGTCCTAGTTCTCAATCGTTAAATTTTCCTGGTATGGCCTTGATTCACCCCATCACCCAACAAAGTTTTGATTTAATTGATCGTGAAATTCCTAACCATCACCTCAGCCCGGAGGAATACGCGATCGCTCGACGGGTGATCCATACCACCGCCGATTTTGAGTTTTTAGATTTATTGCGGTTTACCCCTACAGCCATCTCCATTGCACGGGCCCTAATCCAAGCCCAGACTCCCATTATTACTGATGTCACTATGGTTAAACAAGGTATTCTGACAGTGGCGAACCAGACTTTTCAGAATGATATTATTTCCTGTTTAGAACTTACTGACCAGGCTGCTCCCGGTCTAACCCGTACGGAAACAGGAATGAAAATGGCCCTAGAGCGTTATCCTCAAGCTCTCTACGCGATCGGCAATGCCCCCACCGCATTGCTAGCCCTTTGCCACCATCCCTGTCCTCCCCCATTGGTGATTGGGGTTCCTGTGGGTTTTGTCGCGGTGGAAGAAGCAAAAGCTACCCTTGCTCAATCCACCATTCCCCATATTCTCACCACGGGCCGTAAGGGGGGATCCCCCGTAGCCGCTGCCATCATTAATGCTCTTTTAATTATGGCTAAAATGGCTAAATTGGGTTAACACCATTACTTCGTCCTTTCAGGGGAACCAATCTCCCTTGGTGATATCAAATCCCCAGACCTCGTTAACATGAGTTCGGTTTAAGGGCTGTTTTTAAAGGAGAAATGCCTAAAACGAAGCATTATCCTTGAGTTAACAGACAAATAAGCAACGGCAACATGAGGGTTTTGGCTTATGCCGAACTCGGGTTAGTTAAGGGGTAAAGATTATTTTACCATACTGAACAAAACGGTTTTTGGTATTACTGCGGGGGAAACACGGATCGTGATTTCCTTTAATTAATCCCC
>JAAUPO010000246.1 GCA_012033095.1 Synechococcaceae cyanobacterium RL_1_2
AAGTCTAGTAAGGATCTTCATGTTATGACCTATAGGACTTACGCAAAAGCCCTCTAAATCCCCCAAATTTTGGGGACTTGCTTGAACGATTGTCCCGAAACATCATGGTTTCCAGGACAGAATCGAAATTTTTGCGTAAGTCCTGACCTAGTTAGGACTGCTATAGCAATTTGCAAGAGAGCTTAAAAGGGGACAACAGGCATCAAAACCTTGTATAACAACAACTGTAGTGTTTAATTTGTGTTGAGAATGAAGAGGGGATATTGTCCTCACAATTATTTGACTAACGAAAAATAAACCTTTCCAAGGATTTTGCCATTGATACGGAAGTCATTATGTGGAAAAAGCCGTTTTATTGCTCTGATAATTTAATCGCTGAAACCGTTGTTATATAAATGATAGAAGTACTTATCTCCCTCTAAGGCAAGAGAGATTAATGGACAAATATCCCCCATTAATCTCTCTTAAAAAACGGGGAAGTTATATGCTCGATGTTTTGAGGTGCGCTATGGCTATAGATTCGGGCTAAATATAGAACAAAAACTTTGCACCCTTGCGACAAAAGCACTCTAGCGAAAGCGATTGTAATCCTTGCCAGGTAAATCCCTCAGATATATTTAACGTTAAAGTTTTTGCGCAACTTTTGTTCTAGTAGTTAGAGATGCGGGGCAAGTAAGTACAAGCCACGGCGAAGAAAATTTTATTTTCCTAAATAAAACTTAAATAAAAATTTAGTATGATTTAATTCGTTTTCTTTTTCTTCACTTGTCTATATTTTTTTGACAACTGCCGATATTTTCAATTTATGAAAGCATTCACAATATATTTATTCAATGAAGTTAAGCCCCAATGAAATCAAAATTGCTGATAATGCTGATAAATTGTTAAAAAATATTAACTTTTTTAGGTAAAATCTAGGCAATTTAAAAATTATCTTAAAGAACAGAGATCCTATTGAATATTTTGGAGGAAAGACCTATCAATTTAACTATTAACGGTATGGATAGCTCAAGCTCAACATTAGTAGAGCAAGGATGGGAACAAGTCATTGAAGTAACCGGAGGTCATCGCCTATCCGGAGAAGTAACCATTAGCGGAGCAAAAAACTCGGCCCTTGTAATCATGGGGGGAACCTTACTTTGTAGTGATAGTTGTCGCCTAACAAATGTTCCTGACTTAGTTGATACGAATCGTATGTTATCGATTCTTAGTGCGCTGGGAGTGAAGATTAACGCTACTAGTAAGAATACGTTTGAATTAGATACCAAAGATATTGCCCAAGCTAGTGCTCCCTACGAATTAGTTTCTAAGTTAAGGGCTAGTTTTTTTGTGATTGGGCCTATGCTTGCTCGGATGGGCACGGCTAAAGTTCCTTTGCCAGGGGGGTGTGCGATCGGCGAACGGCCGGTAGAACTCCATGTGCGCGGTTTGCAGGCTTTAGGGGCCCATGTCACCATTGACCATGGCATCGTTAACGCCCACGTTATCGGTAGCAGTGGCCGACTCAAAGGGGCAAAATCTACCTTGATTACCCCAGCGTTGGGGCAACGGAAACTATTATGATGGCGGCTACCTTAGCCGAGGGAGAAACCATCATTGAAAATGCGGCCCAAGAGCCGGAAGTGGTGGACTTAGCCAACTTCTGTTGTTCCATGGGAGCGAAGATTCAAGGGGCTGGCACCAATACTATTACCATTGTCGGGGTTGAAAAGCTCCACAGTACCGATTACGCTATTATCCCCGATCGCGTTGAAGCAGGTACCTTCCTTGCTGCCGCTGCTATTACCCGTTCAGCTATTACAGTTAATTCTGTGATTTTGGATCACTTGGCCCCAGTGATTGCCAAACTAGAAGAAATCGGTGCCGATATCATTGACGAAGGAGACCGTCGGGTATCCATCAAAATCAATAAAATCCTGAAAGGAACCGATATTGAGACCTTACCCTATCCAGGGTATCCCACGGATATGCAAGCCCAATTAATGGCGTTACTTTGCACCTGTGAAGGCAGCTCCGTGGTGACAGAAACGGTATTTGAAAACCGCTTACGCCATGTGGCAGAGTTAAAGCGCATGGGGGCTGATATTCGGGTTAAGGGCAATAATGCCATCATTCAAGGAGTTCACCGGCTTTCCGGGGCCCCGGTAATGTCCACCGACCTTCGGGCTTCTGCGGCTCTGGTGATTGCGGGCTTGGCTGCCGATGGCACCACCATCGTCCGGGGATTACACCACCTCGATCGCGGTTATGAATGCATTGAAGATAAACTAGTAAACCTTGGGGCCAAAATCAAAAGAATTAACTATCGGGTTGAGTAAGGAGTATCTCCTCTGGTGCTCGTCCTTCTTGATCGATCACAGCTCCATTAATGCCATGGGAGTTTTTAGGTAAGATTGTCTTTGCTCCCTTAGTACAAAGACAATTTTACAGTTTTTAGTCCTTCTAAGAAGCTGTCGTTTATTCTTAAAATTTGTTGAAATCTTAGATCTAAAACCCGAACAAGAACTAGATTAAAAAGCCTAAGCTCTCCAATCATTATTAACGCCACTATTTAATCAAATTATTGCTTTGCGGTGCTTCAGCAATCCTAATTTTAATAAATTAAATCACAAAAACTTATTAGAAAAGTTTTGCTCGATTAGAATATTCAACACTTTATTTAGGATAAAAATTATATTTCAAGACAAATTTAACCATTGTGCTTAAATATCCTATGGTTATCTAAATAAAAACAGTTAATATAATCATAGTCTTGGTAGATTTTTATCTTTACTAGCCCTATGACCTCTTCTGATGACCAAACCAATTTTGGTTTCGATCTATCCAAAAACTCAGCATATCAACAGCCAAATTCTACCGTGAATAACCATAATCCCATTAATTCGGGGGGGCTACCTTTTAACCCCAGTAGCGAATATCCCACTACCTCATGGGAAGGAACCCAACAAAAAGACTTACACGCGAATAACTTTGCCCGCATTAAAGTTATTGGTGTCGGCGGGGGTGGCTGTAATGCAGTTAATCGGATGATTGCTAGTAATGTTAGTGGCATTGAATTTTGGGCTATTAATACTGATGCTCAAGCCCTAGCTAATTCTGCGGCTACTAATTATATTCAAATTGGTCAAAAGCTAACCAGAGGTTTAGGGGCAGGGGGTAATCCCCAAATTGGCCAAAAAGCGGCGGAAGAGTCTAGGGATGAGATCGCGAATGCGTTGGAAAATACAGAGTTGGTCTTCATTACTGCGGGAATGGGCGGAGGTACGGGTACTGGGGCTTCCGCGATCGTGGCAGAAATTGCCAAGGATCTCGGTTGTTTAACGGTGGGGGTTGTGACCAAACCCTTTGGCTTTGAAGGTCGTCGTCGCACCAACCAAGCAGAGGAAGGTATTAGAGCTTTACAGGAAAAAGTTGATACTTTAATTGTCATTCCCAACAATCAATTATTGAACGTCATTTCCCCAGATACCCCCGTCCAACAGGCATTTTTAACCGCCGATGATATTCTGCGCCAAGGGGTACAGGGCATTTCTGATATTATTACCATTCCTGGCTTAGTGAATGTGGACTTTGCTGATGTCAGAGCGGTGATGGCGGATGCCGGTTCTGCTCTCATGGGCATTGGTACTGGCACCGGAAAATCCAGGGCGCGGGAAGCGGCTGAGATGGCTATTTCTTCTCCTTTAATTGAATCCTCCATCGAAGGGGCAAGGGGAGTAGTACTTAATATTACTGGGGGCTCTGATTTAACCCTCCATGAAGTGAACGCCGCTGCAGAAAAAATTTATGAAGTGGTAGATCCCAACGCCAATATTATTTTTGGCGCGGTAATTGATGAACATTTAGATGGGGAAATTCAGATTACGGTCATTGCCACTGGCTTTGATGGCCAAGGTAACGGAGGAGAAACTATCACTAATAGTGTAGTTAACCAAAATCCCGATGCCTCTATGGCCCCTAATCGAGCCCCCCGGCTATGGTAGTCAACTGCCTACTACCGGCAGCGGAACCTCCCAAGTTCAGGATCGTCAACCAAGCAAGGGCACAGAACCCTTGTCCCGTCCCTTCCCACCCCCTACTAATCCAGGCAATGGTGGTTTAGATATTCCTGATTTTCTTCAACGTCGTCGTTTCCCGAAAAGATAAGGTTAATTTTTACGCTCATTCCCGAACGTTATGCTGCCTAAACTTTAAACTCTAGTCATGATTTAGATTTAAGGTTTAGGCTTTTAGTTATAGGTTATACAATGATTATGGGCAATAACTCTAATTCATCCCAGTCCCCCCAGGGTCAAAAATCCTCCGTTCCCATTTTTCTTTATCGTCAATTAGCCCAAGAGTTAGAGCAGGTTAAACAAAAAAATAGCGATTTTGCCGTCGAAAACGAGCGATTAACTTTCATTAACCAGCAACTACGGGAAGAGGCGATCAAGTTATTAAACGCCACCGAAGGACTGCGGGATATCTTAGAGGCCAATGATCAGTGGCATGACTTTTCCCAGCAACAAGCCTCTTTAATGAATTCTCCTGAAGTGGGCTATCTAGGTTTTGCGATGGATAATGACGATGGAGATAATGCTAGCTCCCAGGAGGTGCATCAGAATACTCATCAGGAACAGTTTGATCCCTATTCCAGCTTAATTTATAACCATGAATCTAGCGGAGCACCTGATTTACCCGATCGCGTGCCGACCCAGGAAGTCCAGCCAGTACAACAACCGATGTACTCCAATGGAATCCGAGAAGAAGTCCCCCCCCCAACCATCCACCACTGCCTTTGAATCCATCGGCGTCAGCAACGACAAAAGTAAAAAAGGCCAAGTGGGAGGAGGAGGAGTCAGCAGTTTATTAACCGTGCTCACCTTTGCTTTTGTGATTTTCTCTGCATTTTATTGCGGGCTTTTGTGTTTTATTCCTCCCCCTGTTAAATCAAAATAGTAATAGCAATTAGT
>JAAUPO010000247.1 GCA_012033095.1 Synechococcaceae cyanobacterium RL_1_2
GTAAAAATTCCGTTAGCATCGGCTCCATGAGGGGGGAATGAAAAGCGTGGGATACGGATAGGGGGGTAACTTTGATCTCCTTCCCAGCTAGGGTCTTACCTACTTCGTTAACAACCTCTTTTTTGCCTGAAATTAAGACGTTTTGGGGGGTATTAATGGCCGCGATCGCAATGTCAGAACCGTAGGGAGCTAATAACGGCTTAATCTCTTCTGCCGAAGCCATCACCACCGCCATGGCTCCTCCTTGGGGCAAGGCTTGCATTAACTTACCTCGATTAGCCACTAACTTCAGGGCATCCTCTAAACTAAAAACCCCCGCCACACAAGCCGCCACAAATTCCCCAATGCTATGGCCCATCACTATTTCTGGTTCAATCCCCCAGGACTGCCATAGTTTGGTTAAGGCATACTCGATCGCGAATAGAGCGGGTTGGGTATATTGGGTTTGGTTGAGAATAGCCGCCCCATCTTCGGGGGAAGTCGCCTCAGAGGAACACAAAAAAGAAAGTAAAGGGTAATCAAGGTAGGCTTCTAAAATTTCTGCACATCGATTGATGGCATCGCGAAATACCGGATGGGTTTCAAATAATTCCCGCCCCATATCCACATATTGGGAACCTTGACCAGTAAACAAAAAGGCAATTTTTAATTTGGCCGGTGGGGATTCTCTATAAATAAAATCCCTAAAATCACCGGATTCCCCTTGAGTCGAAAATAACGTTAATTGATCCCGCAAATCTGCCATCGATGCCGCCGCGATCGCTAAGCGACAGGAGTCCTCCCCCCGCAATCCAGGGAGGGAAGGCCAACGGCTGAGGTCGATACTATCAATTTTTTCCAAGAACAACAGGTAATTTTTGGCCAGCCCTTGTAATGCTTGGGCATCCTGTCCGGAAAAGGTCAAAAGATTAGGCAGTAAGTCCGAAGAAGTAGATAAATTCACGATATTTTCGATCAAATTACAGGCAAGTGATATAGGTTTAGCAGCTTTGATTCCTTAAACATAAGCCAAAGAATACTTAACGTAGCAATCCGGTTTTAATGGTAGCGAACAATCATAAAGTGAATTAATGAAATTAGGGGATTTCATTGAATTAATTCAATGTGAACTTTTAATAGGAGTTCAATAGGAGCTAGGATCGATACTCCACCAACGTTTATTCACAATTGCAATGGGAAACCCTAACCTTAAGGAGCCCGATGAAACTATGCTTTTTTTGTAAGTTAATCAACTTAAATTAACTAAATTAATCAAAATGATAGCTATTTTGCTTCTGTTCTTCAAAAAAGTAGAAACAAAAGCAGAAAAATTGTGTGTCCGGCTATCACCATTTCTTCCCAACAGCACAACCATCGGGATGGCAAAGAATAGTGGCTTAGAGCTAACTGATTGTTCAAATCTTTAACCCTTAATCCCATGGTCTGGAAAAATTTCAATGGTATGGGATCTATCAACCATCGTGAGGGGCTAAAAGTTCCGCATTTTCTCGCAAAACCAAGGGATTATGCCTTGCCATCATAGCCGCAGCTTCCCAGCTCAAGTCAATAAATATAATTAGGGTTCCGTGGCCAGGAAAACTTAATAAAATGGGACAAAAGTTAACAAAAATTGTTGGTAGTCAATAATAGGGGTAGTGCTAAAGCTATAAGGATATTTAGCACTGGGATAATTGATGGTCGATTGGTTCAACCTTCATAATCCTTACTTTGATGTGTAACTACTAGGACAAAAGTTGCGCCAAAAAACTGTAAATAAGTCCGAGATCTTTACGCGGTAAAGATTGGGAGCATCTCACTTTTGCAGAAACACTCATCTTAGGAGTTGAAACCCCTATTCTATCGTTAGCAAAGTAGGCAATTTACATAATTGAGATGCTCCCTAAAGATTACAACCAACTTCGCTAAAGTGCTCTTGGGGCAAGGGTTTAAGGTTTTTGTTCTGTAGTTAGCTTTGACATAGCCGTTTTTATTAAGGATCGTGAATTAAATAAATTAGCGATTTGTGGGGTCTCCTGCGAGTGAAGGTAACCTAATGGGGATTTAAGTTTTAGATGTTATTAATTTCTTATTCCTAAGTAAAAGTGCGAACCCCCCTCAATGCCCCTTTTATAGAAATAGGACTTACGCACAAGCCCCCTAAATCCTCCAAATTTGGGGGACTTGCTTGAACGATGGTTCCCAAACATCCCCAAACATCATGGTTCCCAGGACAGAATTGAAATTTTTGCGTAAGTTCGGATCTTCATGGGTCAATATGGGTCAATCAAGTTATTGGGGAAAGGGCAAAAGCTGAATGGTCAAGAAATCTAGGGATCAAGTATATTGAGGCAAGGATATTCAGGGATTAATTACAACGATGGATTGTCATAATCATGGCCCTAGGGTATCTAGTTGTTTTGAGTAAGGTTCATGACTGAAGATATTGCGGTTTGTTTTGAGCAGGTTTCCTTCTGTGTTGATCGGCGGGAACTGATTTCTGATTTGAATTTTGCGATCGAGGCAGGCGAATCGTTGGTTTTACTAGGCCGTAGCGGTAGTGGCAAAACAACGACCCTCAAATTAATTAATACTTTGATTAAACCTAGTGCTGGAAAAATCACCGTTCAAGGTCGTTCCACCAATGATTGGAGTCCGATTAAACTGCGCCGTTCCATCGGTTATGTGATCCAAAGTATTGGTTTGTTTCCCCATTTTACGGTGGCGGAAAATATTGCTTTAGTGCCGACGTTACTGCAATGGCAGCCCGATCGCGTGGAAGCACGGGTCAAGGAATTATTAGCGCTGGTGGGATTAGAACCTAAGGATTTTAGAGATCGCTACCCCCATCAACTATCTGGAGGACAGCGGCAACGCATTGGGGTGGCTAGGGCTTTGGCTGCGGATCCGCCCATTTTGTTAATGGATGAACCCTTTGGAGCCTTAGATCCCATTACCCGCTTGGAGTTACAGCAACAGTTATCCCAATGGCGGCAGCAACTAGGAAAAACCCTAGTCTTTGTCACCCATGATATCCAAGAAGCCTTTGTGTTAGGTACTAGAATTGGCCTAATGGAAAACGGTAAGTTGGTTACCCTGGGTTCCCCATCAGAATTTAAGCGATGTGAGCATCCGGAAGCCCAAAAATTTTTGGCTTGTTTAAATATATGAGGATATGAGGCTCAGCAGTAATCCGCAAGAAATCCGCAAGAACTAATCATGATTAACTTTTCAGAAATTCTTTATCGTTCCGGAGAACATCTGCTCCTCGTTACGATCGCGATGACCATTGCCATGGCGATCAGTTTACCCTTAGGTATTGCCCTCACCCGTTACCAAAGATTGGCCAAACCCATACTCATTGTGGCCAATATTCTCCAGACCATACCCAGTTTAGCCATTTTTGGGTTATTAATTTCCATCCCTTTCATCGGTACGGGCAAAACCCCCGCGATCGTGGCTTTGATTTTGTATGCCCTATTACCCCTAATCCGCAATACCTACGTTGGCATTATGGGGGTTGATGGGGATCTTAAAGAAGCAGGCAAAGCCATGGGTATGACCGATCGTCAACTGTTGTTTCAGTTAGAAATTCCCCTGGCCTTGGGGGTCATTTTATCTGGGGTGCGCATTGCCACAGTGATTTGTGTGGGGGTAACCACCATCGCCGCTGCGATCGGGGGAGGGGGTTTAGGAACATTTATTTTCCGGGGGATTAGTACGGTCAATACCGACCTAGTGTTATCCGGTGCGATTCCCGCCGCCATAATTGCCCTGGCCGCCGATTGGTTGATTGGGTGGTTTGAAGCCCAATTTTCCCAAACCGAAGGCCATAAACATTGGCAAAAAATCACGATCGGTTTAGGGATTTTCTTTGTCCTTGTAATTGGGTTACTTTCTTTCCAATCCTTTGAAAATACCTATGGCAGTAATAAAGCTGACATCACGATCGGCACTAAGGATTTTACGGAGCAGCGAATTTTGGGGGAAATGCTGGTTCAACGCATTGAAAACCATACCGATCTCCAAGCTAATTTATTGCATTTACGGGGGACTTTTCTCTGCCATGAAGCCCTAAAATCTGGGGAAATCGATGGTTATAACGAATATACCGGCACCGCTTGGACTGCGGTATTAGAGCAACCCCCCTCCAGTGATATGGCCGCTGTCTATGAAGGGTTTAAGCAAATGTATAAGGATAAATTTAATGTTCGGGTACTAGATCCCCTCGGGTTTGAAAATACCTTTGCCATGGTGGTACGCCAAGAAGAGGCCGCAAAAAATAATTTGGTAAATATTTCCGATATTGTGCCCTATGCTCCCCGATGGAAAGGGGCCTTTGGTTCAGAATTTTTGTCCAGGGAAGATGGCTATCCTGGCTTAATCAAAACCTATGGCATCAAATTGGGCCAGGCTCCCCAAGAAATGGATATGGGTTGTTATATCAAGCTTTAGCCGATCAAAAAGTTGATATGGTCGTGGGTAACTCCACCGATGGTTTAATCCCTAAATTAAATTTAACTGTTCTTAAAGATGATAAGCAGTATTTTCCCCCATACCAAGCAGTACCCATCTTTAAAGAGGAGACCCTCGCTAGTTATCCTGAAATTTTGAGCGCGATCGCTCCCCTGGCTGGGGCTATTTCGGCGGAGGAAATGCAGGAGCTAAATTATCAAGTAGATAAGGAAGCGAAACCCGTAGAACAAGTAGTATCGAACTTTTTCAAAATGAAAAATCTTGATTAATTAACAACTACCAACGTTGGTCGTCCTATACAAGTTCCTTTTATAGTCAATTTAATTTACTATGGGATAGTTTTTTTCCTTGCTATGGAATATTGTCAGCCAGGGCAAACGCATACTAATTTTCACTCAACGAAAGAATAATAGTTTCAGTGATTTTTTTAAAAATTTTTATTCTCAATAAAAGCTTGTTTAACTTTGCTTATTGCGAAAAAAG
>JAAUPO010000248.1 GCA_012033095.1 Synechococcaceae cyanobacterium RL_1_2
AAACAATTATTAAAATGCTCTAATAGTTTTAACTTATCCTTACGGTGATCCATATCGATGAAGTCCACAATAATAACTCCGCCAATATTTCTGAGTTTTAATTGGCGAGCGATCTCCGTTGCCGCCTCGTAGTTAGTCCAAAGCACCGTTTCCCGGGCACTGGAGGATTTAGTAAAGGAACCGGAGTTAACATCCACCACCGTTAAAGCTTCGGTGGGTTCAATGATAATATAACCACCAGAAGGTAATTCCGCCTTAGGTTTGAGGGCTTCCCGAATGCCTGCATTGACCCGAAAATAATCCAAAATGGGGGTGGGATCTTGGTGGTGATCGATGTAAACATTTCCAATGGAAGGGGTATCACTCCAATTACTAAGGTGTTGCTTCACCCGTTTCATCCCATGCTCCGTATCCACCACAATGCGATTAACCTCATCGGTGAAAACATCCCGCAATACCCTTTGAATAAAGTCATCGTCCCGATTTAATAGACAGGGCGGTTTTTGGTTATTAGCTTCTTCTTGAATGGTTTCCCATTGCCGCTGTAAAAATTCTAAATCTTCAATAATGGCTTCTTCGCTGGTGCCTTCAGCTTCGGTGCGGACTAACATGGCCATGCCCGCAGGCTTAATCAAAATAGCGAGGGCCCTTAATCTGGCTCGTTCCGCCTCACTGGCAATGCGACGGGAGAGGTTTACCCCTTTACCGTAGGGAATTAAAACCACATAGCGGCCGGGTAAACTAATGTTGCCGGTGAGGCGGGGGCCCTTATTACCGGTGGGCTCCTTCATTACCTGTACTAAAACCTTTTGTTGGGGACTAAGTAATTCGGTGATCGATTCAGAGTGTTTTTGAGTCGTAGGGGCCCTAGATCACTGACGTGGATAAAACCATTTTTTCGGAGTCTCCGATGTTGACAAAGGCAGCGTCAATACCGGGAATTACGTTATCCACTGTGCCTAGATAAACATCGCTGACCTGTTGCGCTCCAGTAGAAACAATTAATTCTTGTATTTGATCCTTCCCGAAAACCGCTGCTACTTGGTTTTGCTCATCAATGATTATTTGTTTAGACATATTTTTTGATCACTTCGATTAATTTAATTATTAAAAATTATTAAAAAAAGGTTGGACACAATGGGGGCACAATGGCCGCAAAAAGATAGGTAGTGTGGCTCGGAATGAGGCCATCAATACCGGAAACAGAGGAAACGATACTGGAAAAATTTAGAATCAATATTTCGTGCGTCAAATATATTTTTTGCCAAACGAACAAAGAAAAATTTAGTTGAAATTAAGTAACGATGGGGCTTCGGGTCGGCATCGCTGGGATACGCTTTCAACCCCTTTCAGATAGGGGAGAACTAGCGGCAGCACTAAACTAAATAACGGAGTTGGGAGTTAAATTAGTAAGCGATCGCTGGCAAAGCAAGGGCTTTAAAAAGTAGGAAACGGGAAATATACCAAAGATAAATTTATCTAAATAATCGAAATATATGCAAAGCCATAGGTGAACAATAAAGATATAAATTAAGCTGATCCGTGAACTACCGAACTGGGTTAGAAGATGATCATTATGGAGAAAAATCTTGCTATGGGAGCAACCATAGATTGGTTTTATTAAGCGCAATCCCCACTTTGAAATAGAAAGTATGGGGGTGCTAGGAAAAATACTATGGCGGTTAGGGAAATTAATTAGATTTCTAACCTAAATAAAGTCCACTAGGGGGTAAATCTGCTACCGGATTTTCTGTCAAAATCTCATCTCGATAGCACAGATTATACATCAAAATGTCGATCGCGGCCGGTAAAACAATTTTTTGCTCGGTGTGGTGCAATTGCTCTGAATTAAGGGAATTAATGGGGGAAATTCAAGGGGATTAACCCTAGCTTTAGTTGGGGAGAAGGTTAAAAAATCCGATGACGTAGCTTGGTTTAATTGTAATTGTTGTTTGATGTCTGTCCAATCAATGTGGGCCCGTGGGGGATTGAAGGATGATCGTGCCGGCGGCCATCATGATGACCCGATCGCTAAATTCTTGTACTAAATCTAACTGGTGGTTCACCATCACCACGGCTATGGTTTGGGGTAATTCATGGCGTAATAAACGAATTAAATTCTGGGCCCGGCCATAATCGAGGGCAGAGGTGGGTTCATCTAATAACAAGATCTGGGGGTTCATCATTAGACCTCTGGCGATCGCCACAAGTTGTCGTTGACCTAAGGACAATTCCAATTCCGTGCGTTCTAACCAGTCCTCGCCGATCCCTAGTTGGTTAGTCCAATATAGTAATCGTTGTTTAATTTCCGATGGAGCTATTTTTGCAAGGTGAGGGGATACATTAAGGATTCCTTCACTGTATTTTGCAAGAGCTTGGATTCCTGGGGCACTAGCACAATGTTGCGCCGGAGTTCTTGGGGGGGGATGGCTTGATAGTCTTGATCTTGAAAAGCAATGCTCCCTTGGCTGGGGGAATATAGACGGTTAATTAGTTTAAGACAAGAGGTTTTTCCCGCCCCTGAACTGCCAATAATACTAACGCGATCGCCAGGAAAAATAGTTAAATCAATCTGATCCAATAAAGTATGGCCTAATTTACTAACTACCGTTACTTGCTTGAGTTGCAACATAATTTGATGGAAAATAGGGTGGGCAAATAGGCTTATTATGGTCACCGTGACGACATCATCCCTAGGCAGTCTAGTGATATAGTACATACGTTCACGTTATATATAGCGTCAGGATTGATAAAATATCATTCCCCATTAATCCTCATTGTTGATCAATTAGTTAGCCATTGCCCCAGGGAAATCATGAAATTTATCTCGAGCCAAAACGATCTTTCCAGTAATTTATCCCTCATTAGTCGAGCTGTCCCCACTCGGCCCACCCATCCTATTTTGGGTAATATCTTGGTGGTGGCGGATCAAGCAGCTCAAACTATTACCCTAACCGCCTTTGATTTGACCCTTGGTATGCGAACAACTTTCAGTGCCCAGGTCATGGCAGAGGGCCAGGTAACCTTACCCGCCCGTTTATTTACTGACATTGTGGCCCGATTACCCCAAGGGGATATTACTTTTGTGCAGGAGGTTAACCCAGAAGGGGAAGGTGTGGAAATCGTTGCCACCTTAATTGCCAAATCTAGTAAATTTCAGGTGCGGGGCCTCGGCGCGGAGGAGTTTCCTGAGTTGCCAGCTATTACCGATGGCCAGGAGGTGTCTTTACCCATCAATGCCCTCAATGATGGTTTGAAGGGGGTTTTATTTGCTGCCAGTAATGATGAAACCAAACAAATTTTAACTGGTGTGAACGTTAGCCATCGTCAGGATGAGTTAACCTTTGCTTCCACCGATGGTCACCGTTTGGCGGTGGTGAGTACGTCCCCTGCCATGGAAGAACAAGATGTCCCTCCCCCAGGGATCGCGGATTTTGAAGTAACCATTCCGGCCCGGGCTTTGCGGGAACTGGAAAAAATGATCGCGATCGCCAATAACGAAACGGTAGGTTTAGAGCTAGATGAAAATCAAGTAGCTTTTGTGATTGATGATCAACGGCTCACTAGCCGTAAACTAGATGGAAAGTACCCCAATTACCAGGCCTTAATTCCAGTGGACTTTTCCCATAAAGTAATTGTGGAACGCAAACGCTTATTGAGTAGTCTGGAATTAATTGCAGTCCTGGCTAATCAGCGGGATAACATCGTTAAATTTAGCCTAGATCAGGCCCAAGGTTTACTAACCCTGTCCGCAGAGGATCGGGAAGTCGGGAATGCCAAAGAATCGATCGAAGCGGATATTTCTGGAGAATCGATGGAAATTGCGTTTAATATTAAATATCTTTTAGATGCCCTCAAAGCTTTACCAGCTAATGAGATTACCATTGATTTGAATAACAGTAATAAACCAGTAATTTTTAAACCCTTAGCTGGCTTGAAAATGACCTGTCTCGTGATGCCTGTACAAATTCGGGATTAAGTTGGGATAAGGGATTATAGCTGTAGCGACAAGGATTATTACTGCTCGATGAGCATCGATCTTTAGCTAATCAGGCTTTATCGCTGCGGGGGGATTTTAACTTCTCTGGCTACAGCTATCAATCCCCGGATGGAACAGACATCCTCTAGATAGAGCAAGAACTTTACTAAGGATAAGTATTAAGATAAAGAAGTTTATTATTTTTCACAAATCATTCAATACCTTTATCTATCCATTAAATCTATGACTTGGCGAGGTTCTTCTTCCTACAGCGATCGCATTTTTCCGCCTTAGCGTATCTATTACCCATGTATTATGCGGTAATTCAATTTTCTGGTGCCTTTTTCAACCGACTACCAGAACTACAAATTTTAACGTTACCCCTAATCCCGATCGCGTTTATTTACAACATTGTGCCCTTGGGTTTAGGTAGTTTGGTGGTATTTATTGTGCTGTTTGCGGCGGTAGTACGGAACCCGAAAATTAATCACATGATTCGCTTTAATGTGATGCAAGCCATTTTGATGGATATTTTATTATTTTTGTTGAGCTTGGTATGGCAACTCTTTGGCCGCATCCTACCCAGCGGATTAGTGGTAGATAGTTTAACCAACTGTATTTTCCTTGGTGCGATCGGGGTTTCCTTTTACTGTGTTTATCGGTCTATTGTTGGGCAATACGCAGAAATCCCCAGCATTTCCGACGTAACCTATCAATATGTTGGGAACTAATCGTAGCCAAGTTAATCCGATACAAACTGTGTATCGATAAGAATATAGCAATCCCAAGAAGATGTTTGAAAAGCCCCCCTTGCCCCCTAGTCTGGGGAAATCACCTAGATTTTTAAGCAATTAAGTCCCCCAAGTTGGGGGATTTAGGGGGCGACTCCACAACATTTGATACTTTTCAAACACATTCTAAATAGCTTGTGGCAATTGAGTACATTGAAAGCCAAG
>JAAUPO010000249.1 GCA_012033095.1 Synechococcaceae cyanobacterium RL_1_2
GATTAAAGCTTTGTAGAATCAGACTTGTAGCGATCACTTTTTGTAAAAATCAAACGTAAACCAGCATCAAAATTAATTCACAAACGAAAAATCAACCTTTTCCCAGAATTTTGTAATTGAGGGTCAAATCATTCTGCCCATAAATGCATTTAATTATTTTGTGGGGTGAAACCCCAAAAAGGTTAATTGGTAAAGGAAGCAAACACTTTGTCCCCTTGTAAGGTTTTTAATTTTTGTCCGGTAGTAAGAAAACCAATATAAAGTTAGGGTTTTGTTTTATTGGGCAAAAGGTGAAAGACAAAAGGGATAAAGCTTATATCTAGAAATAGTTGGGAGCTGTTTTATAAATTACGTCAGGTTATTTAGATGACCAGTTTTAACATAGATAGTGCAACCTTCACGGCTAAAGGGATGGTGGAGACTGTTGTGGGGATTGCGGAGCCATGTCCCTTGGGGATAGATGCCATATTCATCTTCAAAGGTACCTTCTAGTACAAAAATTTCCTCTCCTCCATAGTGGCGATGGGGTTGAAATTTTGCGCCGGGAGACCATTTTACTAGGGCTACATTTTCTGTCTGGTGACTATGGAGGGGCATTACTGCTAGACCAGGCATTAAACCGGGAAGCCAAGGGGTTTGGTGTGTATCGATCGCGACCCTGGTTTGATCGGTGGGTTCCATTTGCCAAAGTTTAACCAAAATTTTACAGCCCTCTTTGCTGAAGGGGGTATGGCTAGAACCAACGGGGTTACGAACATAGGTTCCGGCGGGGTAATCCCCATGGTCATCGGAAAATATCCCCTCTAATACCAAAAATTCTTCTCCTCCTCCATGGGTATGGCTAGGGAAATAACTGTTAGGGCTGTAGCTAACGATCGAGGTGGCCCGGGCTATTTCATCCCCATCCCGTTCTAACATTTTGCGTTGTACTCCGGCCATGGGGGAATCAACCCAGGCTAATTGTTGGCTATTAATGACTACCCGCTCTGCAAAATTGGTATGTAGTTTCATGGGGGGATGGTGATTAATTTTGGTGGAATTTTGGTGGAATTTCTATAGAACCCATTTGAGATCTTGATCTTGAACCATAAGGCTTTCAGGTATATCACTTTTAACGGTCAATGCACAGTAAGACTTGAGCCGAATAAACTTTAATCTAAATGAACCCGATCAGCATGAAATCAATACAGTTCAAGCATTACAAATCTATCGATAGATACCAAATGGGTTCTATACAAGTAAGGGTCGGGAAGATTAAACCCCTTGATAATCAATTATCCTGGGTCTAAATATCCTTACAGCTTTAGCACTACCTGGGATTAAAATGTAGGACGTTGTTGTAATTGTTGGGTTAGGTCATCGCGATCATTAATGATGATGCCGGGATATTGGGGGGCTAAGGGATTATTTTGATAACCTTGGTCTTGTGGAGTGAACCATAACCAACGACTACCCATGGGTAAACTACCGATCGCGGCAGGATTAGAAGTTAACCAAACCAACGGTAAATTAGGTAAATCAGGGTGAACCGGCATTTCTTCCATTGTCACCCCGGCCAAGGTTTCTAGAACGACGTAATTACCATGGATTAAATCGGTGGCGGCTGTCCATAGCCTAACTTTGAGTTGGGCTTTACTGGCATAAAAGTAAAGGGAAGTAGCTGCAATTACTGCTTGCTCAAAGGTTTCGGCGGGCCAGGTTTGGGCACTGTCTAAACAGATTACAATATCTTGGCCACCGGTCATGGTTTCTAATTCCCGTACCTGAAGCTCCCCTAGTTTGGCACTACTACGCCAATGGATCAGGCGGGTGGAATCCCCATAACGGTAAGGGCGTAGGGCTTTGGTTAACCCTTCGTTAGAGGTTTGGTAACGGCGATCGCTGGTTAATTTAAGACTATCCTCCCGGCCAATGGTATCAATGAGGGGACAGTAAGCTAATTTTAAATCCTGGGGATAAACGATGGCTTTCGCCGGTAACTTAAATGTACGGGTGGCCCACATTAACCCCCAAGGGCTGGCGGTACTCAGTTGAAGCCCATGCCATTGGTAGATGCCCCGTCGTCGGGTGGGGATGTATTCTTCCCATGGTTCTAGTTGCTGGCTATTGATTTGCTCGATCGCTTTACTGCGGGGTTTAGATAAAGTAAGGGGTAATTGATCCGTAATTTTGAGTAAGGTTTGGGGGACTTTACTCAAATTCAGTAATTCAACCTCTAACGCAATATAATTACCGGCGATGACGGGGGCGATCGCGGCTCGTTTTAGGGTTAAAAACTTAAGCGATCGACGAGCCATGATCCCACTGATTAGCACCAGGGCAAACATGATGCCACTCAAAACGTAGAGCCATCCCGCCATGGTATTAGTGGCTGCGCCAAAAAAGCAAAAGCCGATGCCGATCAACACCCAACCCCCGTAGGACGGGTTCGCTAAATGATGCTCTAACCAAATTTTCCAGGATTTTCGGATCATGATGTGACTAGTAAACCATTGTGTTGGAGTAGGGGTTCCGTTTTAGGGGCCCGCCCTCGGAATTGGGCAAATACGTCTAATGGATGGCGACCTCCTCCTAAAGCTAGTACCGTATCCCTAAATTTATGGCCGATCGCTTCTATGGCCGTTTCTTGATCTAGGCCTAC
The DNA here is from genome assembly GCA_012033095.1 of Synechococcaceae cyanobacterium RL_1_2. Classification (GTDB taxonomy): domain Bacteria; phylum Cyanobacteriota; class Cyanobacteriia; order Cyanobacteriales; family JAAUPO01; genus JAAUPO01. The sequence continues at coordinate 2,642 of JAAUPO010000249.1, forward strand.
TTCCTCAAAGGCAGCGAAGGCATCGGCACTTAACACTTCTGCCCATTTATAGCTATAGTAACCGGCGGCGTAACCCCCAGCAAAAATATGGCCAAAGGCACACAGAAAATTATTTTCCGCAATGGGGGGAGTGATGGTGGTAGTGGAGGCGATCCGATCGCGGATATCATTGATGGACTCGCGATCGCCGAAACCATAGGCTTGGTGTAACTCCAGATCGAGCAAACTTAAATTAATTTGTCGTAGCATCCCGCTGGCACTACGGTAATTTTTCACCGCCAATAACTTTTGATATTCCTCTTCTGGTAAAGGTGCTTGGGTTTCTACGTGGCGGGCCATCCCCATTAAAGTCGCGCGATCGTAACACCAGTTTTCCATAAACTGACTAGGTAGCTCCACTGCGTCCCATTCAATATTATTAATGCCAGCGGCGCGGGGGTAATCTACCTGGGTCAGAAGATGTTGTAAACCATGGCCAAATTCATGGAACAGGGTCGCCACATCCATGAAGGTCATTAAACTGGGCTGATCCCCTACGGGGGGAGTTTGGTTACAAATTAAATAGGCCACGGGTAACCGAGTCCCATCCGCTAACTTTTGACGATCGATGCAATTATTCATCCAAGCCCCACCACGTTTTTCCGCCGGACGACTGTAGGGATCTAGGTAAAAACTAGCAATGATTTGATGGCTGGCGCGATCGCTAACGGTAAAATATCTCACATCTTGATGCCACACGGGAGCTTGACCATCGGCGGCGGTGATGGTGACATCAAATAACCGTTGGGCTAGATTAAATAAACCTTCTAACACTTGGGGTAACGGAAAATAAGGACGCAACGCTTCCTCATCAATGGCAAATTGTTCTTGTTTTTGCTTTTCTGCCCAATAGGTCACGTCCCAAGGTTGGAGATCATCATTCTGGGCAAAAGTTTTAAGTTCTTCCCATTCCTGACGGGCACGATCGTAACTCACCACCCGCAACTCCTCTAGTAACTTCTCCACTTCCTGAACAGACGGAGCCATTTTTGTTGCCACGCTTAATTGCGCATAATTTCCATAACCGAGGATTTCTGCCTGTTCCTGGCGCAGTTTTAACATCTTTTCAATAATTTCTCGATTATCAAATTCCCCATCCGCCGCTTTACTCACAAAAGCTTTATATACTTTTTCCCGTAGGTTGCGATCGTGGGCGTACTTCATCACAGGAATATAACAAGGATAATCCAACGTAACTAACCAAGGGCCCTCTTCTGGAGTCGCCCCCTCCATCCCATCGGTTTGAGCTAACTGAGCCATAAGACCCAGCGCAGAAGGAGGTAATCCTGCTACCTCTTCCGGCTTAGTTAATCGCAATTTAAAGGCTTTAGTTGCATCAAGGACATTATTCCCAAATTTCATCCCCAGCTCAGCCAACTGCTGTTGAATTTCGTTAAACCGTGCCTTGTGGCTGCCCTCTAAACCAATACCGGATAATTTAGCCGCTTCGATCGCTTTTTCAATGATGCGCTGCTGGGTTCCATCCAAACCATGCCACCCATCCCCATGGCGGAGGCCCACTAAACCTTGATAGATCGGTGCACTCTGGCTAGAGCGGTTACTAAACTCAATAATTTTAGGTTGTACTTCCTCATAGGCGGCGCGTAACTCCCCACTGTTTTGTACGGATAATAAATGAGAAACTACACCCCACGCCCAACTTAGTTTTTCCTCCAAACGATCTAACTGATCAATTAAACAATCCCAGGTCGGTTCAATCCTTTGTTCTAAATCCGTTAAGGCAGTTTCGGTGGTGGTAAGTAACTCAGTGATGGCAGGAACTACATGCTCCGGTTTAATTTCTGCAAAAGGGGGTAAGCCGGAACCAATCAACAAGGGATTTTGGGACATAGCAGGTTTATCGTTTCAACAAGGAATTTAGATACCCTCCGATCGCCCTGACCTAAATTAACGGTAATTAAAAGTTGGGGCCATGGTGATCAGATTGATTAACCATTGTAACGAAAAAAATAAATGTCTCTAAAGCCACTTATTTTTTGCCATTTTAAGTAAACATCTTAAAAGGGGACAACAGGCATCAAACCCTTATATAACAACAACTATAGTATTTGATTTGGGGAGCATCTCAATTGTGTAAATTGCCTACTTTGCTAACGACAAAATAGGGGTTTCAACTCCTAAGATGAGTGTTTCTGCAAAAGTGAGATGCTCCCTTGATTGTGTTAGAATGAAGATCGGATATTGTCCTTACACTTATTTGACTCACGAAAATAAGCCTTTCCAA
>JAAUPO010000250.1 GCA_012033095.1 Synechococcaceae cyanobacterium RL_1_2
AAAGGAAATTATGGATATGATTGCTCCAATTGGAAATGTTTACCAGGCTGGAACACTTTCAGGAAACCCTTTAGCAATGGTAAGTGGTTTTGCGGCACTTTCAGAATTAAATAACCAACCTACAATTTATACAGATTTAGAAAAGAAAGGTGCGTATTTTAGAAAATGGTTTAAAAAATGGTTAGGTTCTCGGGAGTTTATTCATAAAGAAGAAAGATGGTGTTTGTGGTTGGGAGACTGTCCACCTAATGAACTTAAAAAAATGCCTCGTGCCTTAGAGCGAGTTAAGGCAGTTCGAGAAACCCGATTAAATAGCAAGAGTAAGCCAACTCAAAAGTTAGCCGAAACCCCGACAAGATTTCATGTCGAGAATATGCCTAAAACAGAATATTTATTGATTCCAAGTGTCTCATCTGAAAATAGAAAATATATTCCAGTTGGATTTATTCCTCCTGAAGTGATTACAAGTAATCTTTGCTTGATTGTTTCAAATGCAAAGCTTTTTCATTGTGGAATTATTACTTCAGAAATGCATATGGCATGGGTGAAATATGTTTGTGGCAGATTAAAAAGTGATTATCGTTATTCCAAAGACGTTGTTTATAACAATTTTCCCTTTCCCCAAGATGTCAGCGAAAAACAAAAAACAAAAAAGTCGAACAATCTGCCCAGTTGGTGTTAGACACGAGGGATAAATATCCAGATAGTAGCCTAGCGGATTTGTATGATCCCCTTACGATGCCCCCCGACCTAATGAAAGCCCACCAAAAACTAGATAAGGCGGTGGATCTGTGTTATCGTCCTCAAGCCTTTGTGAGTGAGTTAAATCGCATTGAATTTTTGTTTAGTGAATACGAAACATTGATTACTCCGTTACTGGAAGTAGAGAACAAAAAGAAACGATCTAAAAAAGCGAAAAATAATTAAATCTGAGGGAAGCGATGAAAAACTAATTTATGTATAGTTTAGAACGTGTTTGAAAAATATCAAATGTTGTTGAGTCGCCCCCTAAATCCCCCAATTTGGGAGACTTCACTGGTTAAAATCTAAGTGATTTTCCCTAGAATGGCGGGCAAGGGGGGGCTTTATAAATCAGCTCTTAGATAAAGTTTTACAAAGATTAATTATTTTTTTACTTTGATTAGGATAAAAACTAAAGTAGAGCTATCCTAGCCAGATAATTTATCTGGAGGATTTATCTGGGAAACTTAAAATGTCTGATTTATTTGCTCTTTTTTATCTATTAAAACTATGAAATCTTCTAAATCAAAAGCTGCTGCTGCTTTATTATGCTTTTTCTTGGGGGGGGTTAGGAATCCATCGATTTTATTTAGGATATACCCTAATTGGCATTATTCAATTACTAACCCTTGGGATGTTTGGCATTTGGTCACTCATTGACTTTATCCTGATTTTGACAGGTGCTTTAAAAGATGCCCAAGGTAATGAATTAAGTTAATAACTTGTACTAATTAAAATAATAGTTAAAATACTAGTTAAAATTACTTTGACTAAATTATTAAAATTATCCGATCGCCCCTTAAGCAACCAAGTAAGATCAATCAAATTAATTAAAGGGTTAGTTTTTTTGACCCCCATCGGAGCTTCATTCTGGTATCAATATATGGGAATCAATTCACCAGTTAAATGCTTATTTTTGACTTTAACCGGCATCCCTTGTCCTGGTTGCGGATTAACCCGATCTTTTACCGCGATCGCTGGGGGAAATATCCCTTTAGCCCTCCAACATCATTTATTTGGGTGGTTATTATTTTTTAGTTTTATCCTTGCCGGGGTTCACTTTTTAGTGGAATTTATGACTAAACGTAAAGTTTTAGCAATTTACTCCAAGTTAATCAAAAAAGATCAGATAAAATACACAATGTTAGGATTACTATTGGTTTATCATGGTTTTCGGGTTCATAGTCTTTGGTCATCAGGGCAATTGCTAGAAGATATCAGCAATTCTCCTTTAGGACAGATTTTATTATAATCACTTACTCTTAGAAATCACCATGCAAGATCCTAATTTACAAGATACGAACAGTAAAAAATTGCTACTGGAATATGCGGTATTTTAATTGGTGGGCTTGGTATTCATAAATTTATTCTTGGTTATACCAATGAAGGGTTGATTATGCTTTTAGGTAGCCTTTTAACCTGCGGTATCGCTGCACCAGTTTTTGGAATTATTGGACTAATAGAAGGGATTATTTACCTTACTAAACCGATGAAGAATTTTACGAAACTTACATGGTTAATCACAAACCTTGGTTTTAAAATTCATTGAATTGATATGATTTCTTTAAAGAAAAGTCTAATAAAAAAAAGTCTAATTTTTTATTTCCTGTATTAACTATTGTTGGCCTAGCCTACTTTTTAGCATTTTCCCAATGGGAAGTTAATTTCATTGTTAAAAATTATGCTGCCATCATTCCCCTTCAATTAATAGCTGTTTTAATATATTGGCGTAGTCGAACTAAGCAAAAACAGTTAAAATCTTAATTTTTTTAACTTTAATTAAAAAATCAATTAAATCAATTAAATTAAATCGATTGATTGATTGATTAATTAAAAAGATAAAAATTAGGGTCATTTGTCTTTATAAAAATAATGCAAGCATAAGTTTTATCTTTCATTTTGGATAAAACAATTACAAATTACAAAATGTACAAATTACAAAATAATTAGCGGTTAGAGCTGAGTTATAAAGCCCCCCTGCCCCCAATGCTGGGAGAGAAATCCCTGAAAAATCATTAAAACTTCCCCCCAATTTGAGAGATTTAGGGGGCAAAAGGCAAATTCCATTGACTTTATAAACAGCCTCTTATCCCTTCGATAATTCTGCGGTAGAACTTGCAGTAGAAACCGATCGCGAACTTTTTTGGGGATAGAAATTCCATAATTGAAACCTTGAAACTTCTATTCAGAAAACCATCCATGGAGAGAATTACCCAAACACAGATAAATCTAAATCCTCAAATTGGGCAAAAAATTCCTTCAAGGGTGCAGCGATCGCGGCGACTCCACCGGCAATATTAGCTTCAATATTAAGGGGAATGACCGGATCATGGAGGGAGAGGCGTAGTAAAAACCACCCCTGTTGTTGAGCGCAGGCAATGCGTATTCCTTCATAATTGTTCGGGACAATGCTCCAGCCCGATTGTTGTTGGGCAGAGGTCTCTAGGGCGGTGATGATGGATTCCCCATAGGTTTTAAAATCTGGAGTTTTAATTTTGATGCGAAACTCTTCACTTTCCACCGGCTCCGGTAACTCAGCAATTAAATCCGTTAATTTTTGTCCTGCGGCTCTTAGTTGGGCCAGCTTCACCAAGAGCTTCGTCACTAAATAAGCTCCATCATCTAAAAAATGATTTTCCTTCATGGCTCCATGGCCGGACGTTTCGATCGCGAGCCAACTTTCCTGGCCAGATTCATTGAGGCGTACCGCTTCATTAATCACATTTTTATAACCCCGTTTAAAGCGATGGTGCACCCCTCCCAAGGTTTCGGTGATGAAGGTGGCTAAACCATCGGAGGTAATGGAATCAGTCACGATCGCAGAACCAGGATGCTCCCCCAATACCACCGCCGCAATCAGAGCAATTAAACGATTACGGTTAATGGGTTGGCCTTGACTATCCACGGCTCCAGCTCGATCCACATCGGTATCAAAAATAATGCCAAAATCCGCTTGCTGTTTCGTTACCGCTTCACAAATAGAAGCCATGGCTTCGTCATTTCGGGGTTGGGAATATGGTTTGGAAAGGTGCCATCCGGTTCTAAAAATTGGCTGCCGGTCACATCGGCCCCTAAGGGCACTAACACCCGATCGCAGTAAAATCCGCCGGCCCCATTACCCGCATCCACAATAATATTTAAACCCTCTAGCGGTCGTTCATAGCGATCGGGATGGTTCACCCCCGCCCGCACTACCTCCACCAATTGGGCCGCATAAACCCCCATAAAATCCTTTTGAGCGATGGTACCAGGTTGGGTTACTAGCTTCGGGGCTTGTTCCGCCGCCGCCGTGGTTAAAATGGCTGTAATATCCGGTTTATCTAGTCCCCCATCCTTAGTAAAAAATTTCAACCCATTACGGTTAAAGGGTAAATGACTGGCGGTGAGCATAATGGCCCCATCACAATCAAACCCTGGGGTAATGGTGCTCATAAACATGGCCGGAGTGGACGCAATGCCACAATCATATACAGCAGTTCCTAGGGCCGTTATTCCCTCCGCTACTGCATCCAGTAAAGCTTGCCCAGAAAGACGACTATCTCGACCGAGGCCAATAATTAATTCCTCAGCACTTTTGTTAACGCGATCGCTGAGCCACCCCACGAAGGATTGACCAATAACGCGGGCAATTTCCGGAGTTAAATTAACGTCCTCCCCTTTGATTCCCTCTAGGGCAACCCCCCGAATATCAGAACCGTTTTGGAGTTGGAACCAGTTAAATTCAGTCATGGCAATCTGTTTAAACCTTGGTAGCAAAATCGAGCATTAACAATAATGTCAGGATGAATGGAGCGAGAAGGAGCAATACCCTTGAAGTCCCCATAATCCCGTTATCCTCCATCTATTGTGACCAGATTCCCCCATTTAGCCCGTTTTCTTTATTAAAAATTCTCAATTTTTGGTGAGGTCAATTCTACACCTGGGACTAAACCCTTATCAGGACTTAGGCAAAAATTTCGATTCTGTCCTGGGAACCATGATGTTTGGGGATAATCGTTCAAGCCATGCCCCCCATTTGACGGATTTAGGCGGCTTGTGCGTAAGTCCTACTTGTTAAAAATGTTAAAAAATCTTGCCAAATAGACGTGTTTAAAACTTTCACCTAAACTTTCATCTAAATTTTCACCTAAACTTTCATCTTTCATTTGAACAACACCGTTGCTTAAACTTGATTACGAGGAGC
>JAAUPO010000251.1 GCA_012033095.1 Synechococcaceae cyanobacterium RL_1_2
ACCCACTCAACTTAATCCTTGACATTAGGAATTAATGCTCAACTAAAAAAACTTTTTAAGATGTAGTTGTAGTTAAAAGTGATCAAAATCCCAGCGAACTTACTGTACTTAAACTTTTTATTTTTCCCATGGGTTTGAATCTAAATTCACGTCACCAAAGTATCCTCAAAGCCACCATCGAGCATTACATTGCCACCGCCGAACCAGTGGGCTCTGGGACTTTGGCCCGGGAATTTGATCTGAGCGTTAGCTCTGCTACCATTCGTAACGTCATGGGAAAATTAGAAAAAGAAGGTTTTCTTTACCAACCCCATACCTCCGCTGGTCGAGTGCCTTCTGACTCTGGTTACCGTACCTACGTTGATCATCTCTTGCCCCGTAACCAGGCTGTCTATCGCCGTATTGCTAACTTACTCTACGAACATCTCCACCTCGATCGCGTTTATAACTTTGAAAGATTATTGCAGCGGGCAGCCAAAATCCTAGCCACCATTAGCGGTTACGTGGTGTTAATTACCACCCCCCAAAAAGCAAGTTGTCAGATTCGCCACGTGCAATTAGTTGCCATTGATGAGGAAAAACTACTTTTAATTTTAGTAACCGATGACTATCAATCCCAATCTCTAATCATTGATACATCTAATTTAGGGGATAACGAAATTAGGCAAGAATTAGAACTATTAACTAATTTCCTCAACACCATCCTAGTTAATAAAACCATTGCTGAACTAGCAAGCCTCGATCTAGAAGCCATTAATCAAGAATTAAAGGGTTATGGGGGCTTAATTGAAAAGTTACTCAAGGAAATTCACCGGCTCCATCGGGCCCAACAGGATAGTTCGATCATGGTGCAGGGATTTGCTGAAGTATTACGGCAACCGGAATTTGCTGAGCTAGAGCAGGTACAAATGTTAATTCAACTATTAGAGCAGGGCCATGATCAATTAAAGCCCCTGATCTGGGATCGCCATAACCAACATCGCATTGTGGATATCACGATCGGAGCAGAAAATCCCCTTGAACCCATGCAGGGCTGTAGCCTGATTTCCGCCGCTTACCGTTATCAAAATAATGCGGTGGGCAAAGTGGGAATGATCGGGCCAACCCGCATGGTTTATGAAGACTCGATCGCGCTAGTAGAATCTACAGCTAATTATTTATCCGAATTGTCTGAAATATTTAGTTAACCTGATGTCTTGTTACTTGGGGCTTTTTCATCTGCTTAAGTCAGCTTCGTTGACGCGGCCAATATTCTAGGAAGGACAACGTTTTTCAATAGTCTTTTTGAGTAATTACGGGAAATAAATACAACTAAAAGCATTCCATAGCAAGAAATAACTATCCCATACTAAATAAAATTGACTATATTATTTTGGTCTGGTGGGATTGATCCACATATCAGATGGGATAGGACTTACGCACAAACCCCCTAAATCCTGCAAATTGGGGGGACTTGCTTGAATGATTGTCCCCAAACATTATGGTTCCCAAGACAGAATCGAAATTATCGAAATTTTTTGCATAAGTCCTGTTCTTGTTTGATTTTTGTTTGATTTTTGTTGAATTTTTGTTAATTGTTCAGTTATGAGCAGCCTAGGCATCCTAGATAATAGGGCAAATGAGTTTATCGGAATGAATAGATGATTACAGGTGAGCTGAAATCTAAGGTTGATAAGTTATGGACGACGTTTTGGAGTAATGGGATTAGTAATCCGCTATCGGTGATCGAACAAATTTCTTACCTATTATTTATTAAGCGTTTGGATGATTTGGAGTTGGCCAAGGAGAGGAAAAGTTCATTGTTGGGGCAACCCATTAAAGATCCTCAGTTCACCGAAGCACAGCAGGGTTGTCGTTGGTCGAAATTTAAGCATCTAAACCCGGAAGATATGTTATTGGCGGTGAGGGATGGGGCTTTTCCTTACATTAAGAATTTGGGTAAAGCTGGGGGAGCCTATACGGAGCACATGAAGGATGCGGTTTTTATGATTACCAGTCCTGGGTTATTGAGTAGTGTGCTGGAACAGATTGATCATATACCGATGGAGGATAAGGATACTAAGGGGGATTTGTATGAGTATATGTTGTCTAAATTGACCACGGCGGGGACAAATGGGCAGTTTAGAACACCACGCCACATTATTAAGTTGATGGTGGAGTTGATGGCACCGGGAGCGAGGGAGATTGTTTGCGATCCGGCCTGTGGTACTGGGGGCTTTTTGGTGGGGGTAGCGGAGTATTTACGGGATAAGCAAGATGATGAGGGTAATAATTTATTGTTTGGGCCGGGTAATATGGAGCATTTTAATTCGGAAATGTTTCATGGGTTTGATTTTGATCCGACGATGTTACGGATTGGTTCGATGAATATGATGTTACATGGCATTGAAGATCCGAAGATTGAGGCGCGGGATTCTTTGTCTGAGGATCATGGGGGGGTTGAGGAGGTGTTTACGTTGATTTTGGCGAATCCTCCGTTTAAGGGGTCTTTGGCGGATGAGGAGACGGCGGCGGATCTGAAGAAGATTGTGAAGACGAAAAAGACGGAGTTATTATTTTTGGCGTTGTTTTTGCGGCTTTTGAAGAAGGGGGGCCGGGCGGCGGTGATTGTGCCGGATGGGGTGTTATTTGGTTCGTCTAAGGCCCATCGGGATATTCGTAAAATTATTGTGGAGGATCATAAGTTGGATGGGATTATTTCGATGCCGTCGGGGGTGTTCAAGCCCTATGCGGGGGTTTCGACGGCGATTATGATCTTTACTAAGACGGGGGCTGGGGGTACGGATGGGGTCTGGTTCTATGATATGCAGGCGGATGGGTTGTCGTTGGATGATAAGCGATCGCCGGTTATGGACAATGATATTCCTGATATTATTGCGCGGTGGCGAGGTCGGGATTTGGGGAAAGATCGGGATCGGAGGGGGAAAGCGTTTTTTGTGCCGAAGGGGGAAATTGTGGGGAATGGTTATGATCTGTCGATTAATCGTTATAAGGAGATCGAGTATGAGGAGGTAAATTATGAGCCGCCTTTGGCAATTTTGGGTAAGTTGAAAAGTTTGGAGGATGAGATTAGGGCTGATTTGGATGAGTTAACTAAGATGATAGAGCCATGATTGATCACGATCGCTTATTTAAGGAGTTGATCCAAACTTTTTTTGGGAATTTTTGGATTTATTTTTACCGGAGGTGGCGGATTATATTAACCGCGATCGCTTAACTTTTTTGCCGGAGGAAATCTTTGTGGATGTGACGGCGGGGGAAAAGCGTCGGGTGGATCTATTAGCCCAGGTGGAATGGTCGGGGGAAGATCGTTTTTTTTGATCCATATTGAAAATCAGGCGTACGATCAAAAGGATTTTGGGCGGCGGATGTTCCATTATTTTGCGCGGTTGGATGCTAAATATAATTTGCCAATTTATCCGGTGGTAATTTTTTCTTACGATCGCCCCCAAAGTTCAGCGGCCCATGAATATCGGGTAGATTTCCCGATCGTTTGGTGTTGGATTTCGGTTTAGGAGTATTCAATTAAATCGGCTACCTTGGCGGGACTTTTTGGAGCAACGAAACCCGATCGCGGCGGCATTGATGGCAAAAATGAGGTTTAAACCGGAGGAGAGAATCCGGGTTAAGTTGGAATGTTTAAGGTTATTGGCAACACTTCAATTAAATCCGGCTAAAATGGAGTTAATTTCTGGGTTTGTGGATAGTTATATTAAACTCAATGCCCAGGAAAATGAACTTTTTAATCGTCAATTAGAGGCTTTAGATCTCATAGAACAGGAGCAAGTTATGAAAATTGTTACTAGTTGGATGGAAGAAGGTATTCAGAAGGGTATTCAGCAGGCTTATGAAGAGGAAAAGGCGTTAGTTGAATCGATCGCGAAAAAGCGGTTTGGGGTGAAGGCTGAGGAGGTGATGGCCCATTGTGATGGTTTATCGATGGAGCAGTTAAGGGGTTTTGTGTTGGCTTTGTTTGATTTGATGACGGCGGAGGAGGCGATCGCGTGGCTTGATCGGGAGGTGGGCCAGGGATGAAAATTGTTACTAGTTGGATGGAAGAAGGTATTCAGAAGGGTCTGGAACAGGCTATTCAGCAGGCTTATGAAGACCAAAAGGCGTTAGTTGAATCGATCGCGAAAAAGCGGTTTGGGGTGATGGCTGAGGAGGTGATGGCCATTGTGATGGTTTATCGATGGATCAGTTAAGGGGTTTTGTGTTGGCTTTGTTTGATTTGATGACGGCGGAGGAGGCGATCGCGTGGCTTGATCGGGAGTTGGGCCAGGGATAAAAATTGTAACTAGTTGGATGGAACAGGGTTTTCAGGGTTTTGGGTATGGGGAACTAAAAAAAAGGCTAATATTGATTTGTTTGGGGATTCTTTTTTTGTGGAATTGGTTCGGGGTTCTATTATTGTGCATCAATCGGTCTTGAGGGGATGTTGTTATGGGTGTTTTAGTTTCTAGTAAAAGCGATATTTTTGAGCAATTAAAGGCGCACTGGGAAATGCTGGAGGGCTACGGGGTGCGGCGGTGTGGTTTGTTTGGGTCGTTTCGGCGGGATGAGGCGACCCCAGAAAGTGATATTGATCTGTTGGTGGTGTTTGAACCTGAGCTGAAAACGTTTATGAATTATATGGATTTGTATTTTTTCTTTGAGGAGCTTTTTGGACGAAAAATCGATATGGTTACGCCGGAGTCTTTAAGTCCGATTTTTGGGCATCGGATTCTTGAGGAGGTTGAATATTTGGATTTTGTGTAATGATTTTCTAAATAGATATATGGGGAGAATACAATATGAGTATCAAGGATTTATTAAAGGCTGAGTTGGATTTTTTGTCTGAGGCTGATTTACAAGAGCTTTATGAACTGGCAAAATCTCGTCGCATTCAATCTAAAAGTTGTGGGGATGATTTGGGGGAT
>JAAUPO010000252.1 GCA_012033095.1 Synechococcaceae cyanobacterium RL_1_2
GGCTGAGTTTGCACAATACAAGCACCATACAAAATTAAATTAAATCAACATACAAGAATATAAGAGATTATTTAAACCCGTTTTTTTAGATAGAAACGGGTTTTTGCTAGACTTAAGCCTAGACTTAGAGGGAGAAATCAAGCCCAGCCATGAGATTGAGAGCGTTATTGTGTTCTTTGGTTTTCGCGATCGCTATTACCTTAGGGGGGTGTAATTATGCCGCCGTTACATCGAAGGTTAGTAGTGCTCCCCAAGCCGCAATGTTTATTCCGAGATCGGCCCCGGCCATTGTATCCCTATTACAACCTCCGGATGAGATCCTGGCCCTAGGTAAATTTAGCTCCCACCAAACGCGATCGCCCCAGATGGTGGTGGCCAATTTTTTAGAATCCCTAGGCTTGGATTATCGTAAACAAATTCAACCTTGGATCGGTGCCGAAATTACCTTAGCTATTACCGACTTAGATTTTGATCGAGATGGCACAAACGGCAACCAACCTGGTTATTTATTAGCCACAGCCACCATCGACTCCACCAAAAGTAATAGTTTTTTGCAAGAAATTTTAGGGGATAAACCAAACCTAACCTTCGAGACCTACGATGGGGTTAAGTTGATTTATGATGCCACCCAAGCCATTACCAATACCGGCCGTGCTGTGTCCGCGATCGGAGTAAGCAATAATTTTGTGCTGTTTGCTAACCATATCCAAGTACTCAAAAACGCGATTAATAACGCCCAAGTACCCGATCTTAATTTAGAGCATGATCCCGATTACCAAGCCGCCCTGGCCGATGGTTATTTAATTAAAAATGCGTTTGCCCTATTTGATATTCCTGCCCTATCTTCTTGGATTACCAATCAAAACGTTCGTCTCAACCCGGATTTAGCCCAGAAATTAACGATCGCCCTCAGTCCCAGTAAAGCAGGGGTGATCGCCCGCACCGCATTATTAGGTTTAAGTGCCCAGGCCAATTACGATCCCGATTTAACTGAACCCGTAACGGCCCTGAAATTTATTGATCAAGAAGCGATGGTGGTGGCAGCGGGGAAAAATCTCCATCACCTGTGGGAATTGGTCAATGACGGCATTGATCAGCAAAGTCCCCTCAGCCAAATTTTAACCAAGGTGTTACATACCATTGAACAGCCCCTAGGTTTGGATCTTAATCAAGATGTGTTTCCTTGGGTTGAAGGGGAGTACGCTGTGGCCCTGATGCCGAAGCAGGATAATCCCCAGGCCTTAGATTGGTTGTTTGTGGTGGAGCGGGAACCGGAAACCAATACAGTGTTAGGATTTCAGCATCTAGATGAAATTGCCCGGGGTCAAAATTTAAGTGTGGGTAATTTACCATTACTAGAGCAGGAAATGGTTGCGTGGACACGCTTTAGCACCTCTAATCCTGAATCCCCTGAGTTGACTGCCACCGTGAATGGTCTCCATGCCACCGTAGGTAACTACGAAATTTTTACTAGTTCCGTTAAAACCCTAGCCCACGCTATTCGTAACCAAGGTTCTATTTTGGATCACCAGGATCTAAAGACGCGATCGCGACTCTGCCGACCCATAACGATGGTTATTTCTATTTAGATTGGCCCAACAGTCAATTATTGTGGAATCAATTTCCCTTTACAAAAGTGGCGCGGTTATTTGTTCAACCCCTATTTAAGAACGTCGATTCCGTGACGATCGCCAGTGAAGGCACCAAGGATAATGTGCGCCGAGCTTCCATTTTTGTTAACTTTTTGCAATAAATTTTGCAATAAATTTACAATGGATACCTAGCAATAAAATTTTTGTGACTTGCTCCTACGACCTTCTTGATCAATAACCATGGCCAGTAATTCCCCTTCCTTCGATCCTCTTCCCTGGCAAGTTATCAAACTATTACGATGGGATAAACCCGCTGGCCGCCTAATCTTAATGGTGCCTGCCCTATGGGCTCTGGTCATGGCAGCAGAGGGGCAACCTCCTTTAATCCTGATTGGGGTAATTGTGCTGGGAACCCTGGCCACCAGTGCGGCCGGCTGTGTAGTTAATGATCTATGGGATCGGAATATTGACCCCCAAGTTGAGCGCACCAAGACCCGGCCCCTTGCTAGCCGTAAACTATCGGTGATCACTGGCTTCGTAATTTTGGTGGTTTCCTTGGTCTGTGCTTGGGGGTTAACCTTCTATCTCACCCCCCTTAGTTTTCGGTTATCTGTGGCGGCGGTGCCAGTGATTTTAACCTACCCTAGTTTTAAACGCTTTTTCCTATGCCCCAATTGATGCTGTCGATCGCGTGGGGATTTGCAGTGTTAATTAGTTGGAGTGCCGTTACTAGTAGTTTAAACCCCCTAGCTTGGTTACTGTGGGGGGCAACGGTGTTCTGGACTTTAGGATTTGATACCATCTATGCCCTATCCGATCGCGAAGATGATCTGAAAATTGGCGTTAACTCTAGTGCAATTTTTTTTGGTTCCTACGTGTGTGAAATCATTGCCCTTTGCTTTGCGGTGACGGCGGTGTTATTAGGAGCCATGGCTTACTTAGCTCATTTAAACTCACTGTTTTGGCTTACCCTCACCATCGCCGGGGTGATGTGGTTAAACCAATATCTAAAACTAAAAAAACCTAACATTCCGCGATCAGCCTACGGCAAAATGTTTAAAGATAATGTAACCCTGGGCTTTATGTTGTTAGGGGGTATGGTCATGGGCTATCTGTAAAATAGCCCTACGGCATATCACGATATAGTTATGGATCTAGATTGTGTCCAGCCCCCCTCAACAAGCAAAAAACCTTAGAACCTGTTTGAAAAGTATCAAATGTTGTTGATTCGCCCCCTGAATCCCCCAATTTGGGGGACTTCATTGGTTAAAATTTAGGTGATTTCCCCCAGAATGGGGGGCAAAGGGGGTTTTCAAACATCCTCTTAGCCTAGTATCAAAGGTAAGTCATTAATAGTTTTAATACCCCCGCGATCGCCGACAAAGAAGCGGTTTCCGTCGCCGTATGGTATTCCGTTGTCGGAATTTGCAACGTCGTACCATTAATTTGGCCGTCAGTGGCACTAATAATACGTCCTAATTCCGTACGCCCCAAAGGATAGGGCTTTTCCCTCTCTTTATTTTTGGCAATTATATACTCATCCTTAAAGCCATAGCTTAAACCTAACGTTTCACAGTGATCCATTAACTCCTGGGTCATCTCCTTAGAAAATTCCGCACTAGCATCCCGATGTCTGAGGGTAATTTGTTGTAGATTGGCATCCTCCCTGGTGGCGTAGGGACTAGTATCTAAGACCAATAGTCTTTGGGTGCTTAACTTTTCCCGTTGGAACCAAGACAACGCATAACGCCAACTGCGGCCTGATTCTTCCTGGGCGGTAAATAGGCCTGTGCCCTGAAAACCTTGTTTAAATAGATAAATAATCATGGCCGCACTTACCACGTTATCTAATTGGGCCGAAATTAAATCATCCTCAATTTGTAAGCGATCGAGGAAAGAAACCGGTATGCCTGGTTGCAAAAAGTCCAAGCCCTTTACCTCAAAAATCAAGTTGCCCCGCTCCGGACAAACATAGGAATGGGTAATTTCCCCTTGGCCTAAATAGGTGCCTGTAAACGGAAAATGAGCCTGAACCCGTTGACCCTGGAAGCGATCTTCAATCACCTGAAGCATATGTTCCGAGGTGGAGTCCACCATATTTTCCCCTTTGTTCCCAGCGATAAACGCCGCATATTGAAACTCATTAGGGCCCGTGCACAGTAAACCATGGCGATCGATGTGGGCCGATAAAAACAAATCATGGGGTCGATTGCCCTGGGCCACCAATACCCCATGGAATCGTTGTACTTGAATATCCATCTCCTCCAGTTCCCGTTGCAGGGTACGGAAAAAAGCATCCTCGTTACCTACCACCGAAGGTTCCCGAATTAAGAACTTCAAAATATCTAAATATTCTTCTAGTTCTGCGTAATAATCCACCATTGAGGCATGGACTCATCGATCTGTTCACTGATGACTAAATCCACTAAACCCATAATTTACTCCCGCAAACCTTCTTGTAAGGATAAGTAATTATTTTGAAATAAAAAGGCCTGTGAAGTAGTTATAACGCATATCTTCAAAGATCCAACCCTAGCGATTAATATTCATTAACTGTTAACTAACTACTAGGACAAAAGTTGCACCAAAAAACTGTAAATAGGTCTGGGAGCTTTACGCGGGAAAGATTACAACCGACTTCGCCAGAGTACTTGTGTGGCAAGATTTTAAGGTTATTGTCCTGTAGTTAGAACTGTTAATTATTTTTGCTGCAATAAAATAATCAAAATGTTAATTATCATTTTTGATTCGTGTTTTGATTAGTATTTAGTCCCCTCGATCGCGGTTATAAATTTATAAATTATTAGCGATCGCTGATTAAACTATATTTTGTTATTTCTGTAACAAAAAATGCAGTGGTTTTAGTTAATAGTTATGGGCCATCAAGGAACTGTTATTTAGTTAGCAACATGGAAAAAAGTAATTTACCCTTAACAATTAGAGAGTGTCATCAATTAGCATTAAAACGTTGATCCTGAGAGGATGTTTGAAAAGCCCCCCTTACCCCCCATTTTGCGGGAAATCACCTAAATTTTAACCAATGAAGTCCACCAAATTAGGGGATTTAGGGGGCAACTCAACAACATTTGATACTTTTCAAACACGTTCTGAGCCAGGTTCAAAACGTATATAGCAGTCCTAACTAGGTCATACCATGAAGATCCTTACTAGACTTGGCTTTCAATGTACTCAATTTCCACAAGCTAAGGATTTGCCAACATCCCTTAAAGAATTTTGATTGGTTATGGACTACCGGGAACCTCGAAAAATACAACATCCTCCCGAATCATCAACGTATTCTCGTTGTTTCCGGCTCAGAAAATCA
>JAAUPO010000009.1 GCA_012033095.1 Synechococcaceae cyanobacterium RL_1_2
GGCTCTAGTGGGCGATTACGGCCTGTTGCCATGTGGTCTCTAACCCGATCGCGATGGTGGTGGGATTTACTGCGGCCGGTGTCACCAAGATTAGTGCTGGCCTCTTGAAAAGTATGGGATCGATGACGCGGTGGACGCGATCGCGTTTCATGGGGGAGCTGGCCTATGGGGAACCTTAGCGGTGGGTTTATTTGGTCACATTGATCATCGTTACGAACAGATCGGGATTCAATTGTTGGGCATTGGGGTAGCCTTAGTCTGGGGCATGGGTTTATCTTGGTTACTGTTAGCCAATCTCAATCGATTTTATCCTTTGCGAGTCTCCCCCGAAGCCGAAGCGATCGGCCTCAACATTTCCGAACATGGAGCTAAAACCGCTACCTATGAATTGTTTGAAGTCATGGATCGCCAAGCCCGTCACCAGGATCTTACCCTACGGGTACCCGTGGAACCCTTCACCGAAATTGGCCACATTGCCACCCGTTATAATCAAGTGATTGATGCCCTAGAACGGAACCATCGGGAAAACCAAGAATCCTTAGAAGAACTCTACGCCATCACCGCCACCGCCGTTGCCGTCGTGGAAAATCAAAAATTTGATCCCGATAGTTTTGCTATGTTTAGCGATCGTGGTGACGAGTTAGGGATTTTAGCTTCTAGCTTACAGCAAATTCTCTACACCATTAACGAGCAACAGAACCAAATTACATCCCTCAAAACAACACAACAAGAACATTGGCGAATGATACTCAGCGAAATTTTTCACTATCGCTTTGATCAACCCCCCTCGTTTTATCAAGCCCAACTCCAACAACTGGCCCTAACGGATCCGGCAATCACCATTCACCACGCATTCACGATCGCTGACTTTGAACAATTCAAAACCATTTACCTGAAACCCCCAGAGCCAGATTCCTTGCCCTCCGACGAGACAAAAAATAACTAAATCCTATAATCAGATTAATTTTTCATTTAAATTCAATGAAATTAGGGAGTGTCATCAATTAGCATTAAAACGTTGATCCTGAGCCAGGTTCAGAAAGTATAGTTTTAAACTGAAATCCTTAGCTAAGAAGAGTTTCAGGTTTAAATGATGACAGGCCCTAGATTAAATCAAATGAAATCAAATTAAGAGGCTGTTTATAAAGCCAATTAAATTTGCATTTTGCCCCCTAAATCCCTCAAATTTGTAAGACTTTTAATGATTTTTCAAAAATTTCTCCCCCAGAATGGGGGGCAGGGGGGCTTTATAAATCAACTCTCAATTAATCTAAACTAATCTAAATCAAATTATTTTCTTAGTTTGAGAAACCGTAGATCCCACGGAACTTGCTCCCAATCTTGAATGCTACATCTCATCATTAAAATTATTCAAATATCTTTCAATTAACGTAATTAACTCCGACTCTCCGAAAGGTTTAGTTAAATAGTCCGTTGCCCCTAACATCCGAGCTTTAATGCGATCGAGGTATGCTGATTTCCCCGTCAACATCACAATGGGAGTTTGTTTAAACTGGGTAGAATTCCTTAACATTGAACACAATTCATAACCATCTAAACCCGGCATCGCAATAT
This sequence comes from Synechococcaceae cyanobacterium RL_1_2, assembly GCA_012033095.1. Taxonomy (GTDB): domain Bacteria; phylum Cyanobacteriota; class Cyanobacteriia; order Cyanobacteriales; family JAAUPO01; genus JAAUPO01. The sequence continues at coordinate 1,576 of JAAUPO010000009.1, forward strand.
CACACAAAATCAAATCCGGATTAATTGCAAAAATAGTACTTAACGCCTTCATCGGATCATTGAGAATCGTCATCTCATAGGGCTGAGACTCTAACATCAATTCCACCGCTTTCCCGATGGTTAAATCATCATCAATACACACCACATGGGGCTTAATGACCGTTGGCTCCTCTAACTCTTGATGATCCCCATTTTCTCCACTCAACCGATCCTGGGGATAATCATTGATCGCAATCCACCCTTTTTGCACGTAGGGATAGATGGCCTTCGCGATCGTAAACATATCCCGATTTAGATACCGGCCTAACTGACGCAGGGTGGTATTCCCATTCGCCCAACGATACAGATTTTGATAGGTAGCATCCGGTAAAGCTTTTTTTAACTCAGTATTATCACTAATCGTAAAACATTGAGAAGGAAACTTGATGTGGGGATGGAATTTTTTCCAATGCTGAACCTGCTTCAGGGCCTTAGCCGTACTCGTGCTAATTTCGAGGGTAGTTAAGCGAGGGGCAAAAGCATTACCCATCTGAAAAATAAAGGTACCTTGATGGAGGTTTAACAAATCAAATAAAGTCTCTTCCACCATGCCCTGCAATATCACCTTAGCCTGCTTTGGCTCTAGGGTATGATTAGCCAGTAAAGACCACATATGGGCATATTCCGCCGTCGTCCATTTATCTAACTCCTCTTCCTGCTGATGATTAACTTCCAAAGCATCCTGGAGTTTATAACGATACAAATAATCATTCAGACGAGAAACATTAGATTGGCTATTGTCCGCAGCATATACGATTTGGCCACTGATAAAAAAAACAAACCAAATGGAGGGTTCAGAACGTTTTTTTTAGATAAAGGTCTTTGGTGGTAGTTATAGGGACAAGAAGAATCGATAAAAAGTTGGCCTGTCTTTTGGCCTACTTCAATAAGTTGCAAGATGCTATTGATATCTATTTCACTTAAGGTTCCCTGCATCCTTTTTTCCGATTACTCCTGGTTGTTGCAATTACCCACAGCAAAGATTAGGTAAAGTTAAAGCTGAATCCTTGAGACCATAACCTTAGTTTGTCCATGGTCTAAGTTTAAATCAACATTTGCCATTGATATACAAGAAAAAATAAATTTTTATAGAGACACCAAAATTTCACTATATTTTTCAACAGATCAAGCTGCCCTAGATCAGGAATAGACTGCTACAATTGCATAGATATTTTCTCCATAGTTTTTGTCATTTAAGATTTAGATTACGATGACTTATCATAGGTGTAATTTACATGGTTATTATATCTATGGGGTTAGGGTCACTATCCTCCATTCCCCATAAACGAGCTGGACAAGGCCCTTGTGCCGTTAGGTTCCATGACATCATTAACATTCAAGGACAGATTTCTGAGATTTAATCAACAAAGGGGATAATCGGCGTGCTATATCTGGCAGAAGTAAAAAAACAAAAAGGATTTATGGGAACTACCTGTTCCCTAAAACTGCTTGCTTGTCAGCGAAACGATAAAAGTTGGAGCGCCGTATCTGGAGAAGAGATTAATGCGGATCAAGCTAGTGCTTTAGCCGATGGAGCCCTAGTGATGGTTAACCTTGGAAATAATCAACAACTTCAAGATACTCCCACCCCCGCAACGGATAGAATTGTCAGGATTCTTCAGGATTTTTCCCGCTTAAAAGAAAAAGCCGATCAACAGGAAGAGGAAATTCAGCAGTGGCAGGAATCCCTTACCATCCAAGGGGAACAACTTAACGAGCGGGAACAGGAAATCCAAGCAAAATTAGCAGAGCTAGAGGAACTACAGGACCAAAAAACAACCCTAGAAGAAGAAGCCGATCGCATTAAGGGTATTAAAGAAGAAGCCGATAAAATCAAAGCAGAATTTGATCAAAAAAATCAAGAGCTAGAGGGGGCATGGCAGCAGCTCAAAGCGGAACAGCTCAAAATGGAGGAGAAGGTACAAGAACTTTCTCAAAATTCATCCTTAGATGATGCCCAATATGAGCAATTAAAATCTGGTTTACAATCCCTTGCCCAATATTTAATTAATCCAGAGAGTCTTCAGCAGTATTTTTTGGATATTAATAATGGGATGAATCGATATCAGGAGCTATTAACCCAGTATTGGCAAGAACTACAAACGGAAAGGGAAAGCATTAAAGAACGTCATCATAAATTAGAAGAAAACAAAACTAACCTAAGCAAAGAGCACCAACAATTGGAGCAAATTTCTTCCACGTTAGAAGAAGCGAAAAACCAATTGAAGACCCAACAGTTATTACTGATCTCGAAACATGAATCTTTAGAGTTAATCAACGACCATTTGCAAAATAAGCAGGATTTGAAGGATCAGCTAACCGCCATGGCCGCAGGTTCTGCCTTTGATAATGATCTTAGTAAAAAGGTCAATATGGATTCGTTGGAAATCATGCCATTGATGGAACTGGAAACGATGGTGGAAAATTTAAGAACTGACCTTGAACGATTGGTGGGTTTTGTCAATGATCAAGAAGAGGAGCTTAATTATCAAAAACAAGCGGTAGATGAAATTAAGGTAAAACTGGAAACCGCCAATGAGTACGATCGCATCAACCTCGAAGCAGAATTATCCCAGGAGCAGGAAAGCTATACGATGCTAGATGACTCCATTGAAGGTTCCCGACGTAATTTGTTGGAAAGGGAAGAAGTTTTTAAGGTGCATTTAGGGGTATTAAACCGTAGAAAAGGCATTGTTAATATGGATACTAGTGGGGATCAAATTGATTTTTCCCCCCTAATTGCTGCGGTGGACGAGCAGTACGAGCAGTTGTGTGAGGAACAGCGTAAGTTTGAGCAGGAAATTGAACAGCTCAATGACAGTATTCATCAAGTGGAGAATGTGATTAGCCAACACCAAGATGAGTATCACAAAAGGCAACAAAAATGGCAGGAGGTGCAGAGTCAATGGGAACAGGAACAGACCGCGATTAGTCAATTACAGTTGAAAATTACGGTGTATGAAGCGATTTTGCAGCCGTTACAGGACAAAATGGATGGCTTAAGAACCCAGGTGGATCACCTTGCCGGTCTGGAGCAGGAGGCAAATTCTCACCAAGCAGACTTTAAGCAGATTATGGGTTCTTTAGAGTCTTTATTAAATCAGCTGAAGGGATAGTGGAAAATCAAGGAAATTAATTAGGACGTGTCATCCATTGGGATTAAAACGTTGATGCTGAGTCAGGTTCAGAAAATTTAGTTTTAAACTGAAATCCTTAGCTAAGAAGAGTTTCCGGTTTAATGATGAGAGCCTCTAGTTGACGTTTAAATATTTGACTAAGAATGTGTTTGAAAAGCCCCCCTTGCCCCCCATTCTGGGGGAAATCACCTAGATTTTTAAGCAATGAAGTTCGCCAAATTGGGGGATTTAGGAGGCGACTCCACAACATTTGATACTTTTCAAACACGTTCTAAGAACTTTAGTATTTAAACGTATTTATATTTAGCAATTTAGCAAACTTATTTAAGTTGTAGCTTGGATCGATCGCGATGGGTAACGATGGGGTTAAGCTTAGATTGTTAGGGAATAGTGGCTATAACCGTGAATAGAATACCTAACAAGCTTAAATAAAGAATAAAAAAATAATAATAGAATAAATTATAACAACCGTCATCAAGGACATTGTGCCCTGCTCGCCCCAGGAGTCAAGGTTTTGGTTAATGTGATTGTTAAAATTAGATAATTTGAGCCATTAGTGGAGGTGGGCAATCAAATAGACCAGGAATATCAATGGTGAACAGTCCCCATCCTGAATATTTTTAGAGTTTTTAGATCGAGTTAAGTTGTTCTTTGTACCATGGCCTATTGTTTTAACCTGAAATGTCCGGCTCCTGATGTGGCAGGGAAGGGGAATTTTTGTATTCATTGTGGGGCTAGTTTGCGCCTAGACGATCGCTACGAAGCCCTTAGATCCCTAAAGAGCTATGCCAATGGTGGAACCTTTGTTTGTCACGATCGCCAACAACGTCAATGTGTCATTAAAAAAATTTCTTTACAAAGGCCAGGACAACCCAATAAATCCTGGGAGCAAGAAATTAAAGCAATTAAAACCATCAGTACCCATCCTCAAATTCCCGATCTATGGGAGCATTTTTTTGATTTAGATCATCATTATCTTTACCTGGTGCAGGAATTTATTGAAGGAAAATCCATAGATCAGGAGCTTTATGACGGGCCACAAGTGGAAGCATTATTGTTAGAAATATTACCTTTATTGCATTTTATCCATAGCCATGGGGTGACCCATCGGGATCTTAATCCCCAAAATTTATTACGTAGTTCGCGATCGGATCATCGATTATTTTTAGTCGATTTGAGTACAGCTAAGGTGAGTGCCAAGACTTCCTTAGGAAGGGCTGGAACCACTATTGGTTCAGCGGCCTATACTGCGCCAGAACAGTTATATGGCCAATCCTGTCCGGCCAGTGATCTGTATAGCTTAGGTTTAATTACCATTCATTTACTTACCCAGATGAATCCCTTGGATTTATTGAGTGGGGCTGATGGAATTAGTGCGTGGCAGGATTATTTACCAGAGCCCATATCTCCCCTATTAGTCCAGGTGATCAATGGCATGGTGGCTGAAAGTTTGACCGATCGCTACAGTCAGGCTTTAACTATTATTAAACTGTTAAATCCCAATTTTCAAGAAGGGGATAGTTTTAATTTTGAACAGGGGGATGCCCCTCTCGGCGGTGATTAAAAATTTAAAACCGAGTTGGAAGCAGCGCAAACAATGGCAAGCCCATCGCAACACTATTACTAGTTTAAAGTTTAGTCGGGATGGAACCAAACTTTTAAGTACTAGCGCGGATCAACTAGTTAAGGTGTGGAATTGGGACAATACTACGGCCTGGCAGCTTGAAGGTCATCGGAGTGTGGTCAGCCAGGGGCTGTTTGGGCAACAACAAATTATTAGTGCTAGTTGGGATTATGACATTAATGTGTGGTCTGAGGATCGCCAGGAATTAACCTCGGAATTGACTGGCCATAGTGGTTGGATTTTGGCTGTGGCTTTATCGGCCGATGGTTCTAGGTTAGTTAGTGGTGGAAGCGATCGTCAGCTTAAATTATGGGATCTAGCCCAGAAAAGGGAATTAGTTACCTTGCAAGGCCATGGACACCCGATCCAAGCTATAGCTTTTGGCCATCAAGAAAACCAATTAGACCTATTGATTAGTGGTGATCAATCTGGGCTGATCAAAATATGGCATAGCGAAACCTATGCTTTGATTGCCACCCTGACGGAACTACATCATCAAGCCATTACGGCTATTCGGTGCCATCCCCATAATCCTTGGGCTATTACCACTAGTGCTGATGCCACGGTTAAATTATGGCAGATCCCCACCGGCAAACTCCTCAAAACTTTATCTGGCCATATTAATGGGGTGCTTGATGGGGATTTATGCGATCGCGGCCAATTATTGGCCACCATTGGTGATGACCATAAAATTAATCTTTGGTATTTACCCCAAGGAGAAATTATGGAATCGATTTTTCTCCAGGATTTTGCTCTTACCGCGATCGCATTGCACCCCCAGGGTACCAAATTCGCGATCGGTGGCAAAAATGGCCAGATACAGCTTTGGGATTATCATTAACACCAAATCTGTTTTATTGAATAAAGACTATAGCTTTCTAATTTAAACTTTTTGGATCAAGGGCATCCCTGAGGCCATCCCCCAATAAATTAAACGATAGCACTGTGGTAATGATGAGGAGGGCGGGGGGCCAAATTAACCAGGGTTGTAGCACAAGAATCGAGGCATTAGTACCTAACGAGAGTAAATTACCCCAGCTAGGATCCGGTTGTTGAATGCCCAGACCAATCAAACTTAGTACCGATTCGGCCACAATAAATCCTGGGACGGCAAGGGTTGCTGAGATGACCACATAACTAGAAGTTTGGGGGAGAATATGGCGCACAATGATGTAGAAAGCGTTGGCCCCCATGGCTTGGGCTGCTTGCACAAAACTCTAATTTTTTAATCGATAATACTTGGCCACGGATCACCCTCGCTAACCCTGACCAACTAATCAAAGACGTGATCAAGACAATTAATAAGAAGCGTTCCGCACTACTCAAGCCAGAGGGGAGTACCGCTGCTAGGGCCACTAATAAATAAATCCCTGGAATACTCATTAATACTTCCAAGAACCGCATCAAAATCGTGTCAGCAATGCCTCCAAAATAACCGGCAATGCCCCCACCAACATTCCGATCGGGAAGGAAATCATAATACCAATCAAACCAATGGACAAACTAATGCGACTACCGATGACTAAACGACTAAACTGATCCCGGCCCTGTTCATCGGTGCCGAGGAGATGGATGCGGGCAATGCCATCGGTGCCAAATAAATGGCGATCGGAGGGAATACCGGGAAAAATATCCACTACGGCAAAACTAGGGGGCAGAGGCAAACTCACCGCAAATAATCGATATTCTTCCCCTTTAACGAATAGGCCTAATTTGGAAGGTTGGCTGCGATCTTCCTTGAGTTCCCTCTCCCCTGTTTCAATGATAGTCGGGCCTTGGGTCGTGGGATAAACCACTAAACCGGGCTGATTTTGCCCACCTCGATAAATGTTAGTGGGGGGTAGAAGGGAACTATCCACCTCGGAGGAGTAGGCGGAATAGGGGGCAATAAAATCTGCACCGATCGCGATCGTATAAAGCAGAATCAAAAAAGTTGCGCCCCAACGAGCTAGAGAATTTCTTTTAAGTTTTTGCCACCAATTCATGAAGGATCTATTCTCCAATGGGGGATAAACCCACTAATTAACATTAATTAAAATTAAAATACTAAAAATACTAAAGGTTGCTAAATTACTACTGCTGACTTAAACCGAACCGATGGAATAGCAGCAAGAGATCTGTGCTGGTAATGTTTAACCGTCATGATTTGATGGATATTCCTATCTTCTAACCCTTATGCTAAGCAGTTTTCGTAAAAAATCAACAATTCATTTCACCTCAGTTAGAGTACTAGTTCAATTAGTTCCATGGGAAGCCCTCAAATTAGATCCATGGCTATCTGGGACTAAATCAGTAAATTAACCCCATCAAGCCAATCATTAACTTCATCGGGATAATGATTGTAATTTGAAGTTAATTTATCACGGCAGTTGTTCCAATGTTCGGTAGCATAATCTTGATCTCCTTGGGCTGTTTTGACCTGGGCTAACAAACAATAGGTATCGGGAAAATCAGGATAAATGGCGATCGCTTGTTCTAAATTAATATGGGCCTGATCGAAATCTCTTTGCTGTAGATATAACCACCCCCAATTTTTATACACATTAGCGACAATTTCGCGATCGTAACCGCTTACGGTTGAGACAGATAGGGGTAAATAATGATTAGCAGTAACTAACCGCTCCCTAGCACTAGCTAGATCGCCCTGGAGCAGATCTAATCTAGCTAACAAGTTATGTTTATAAGCTAATAACTCCGTACCCATGGCTGTATAAATAACCCTAGCTTGGTTGAAATCACCTTGGGAATCATAGATTCGACCTAGGGCCATCAACGTTAAATCATCCTCTGGGTTTAACTTATGGGCTAAGGATAATAAGGGTTGGGAGAGTTCGATGTTGCCTCGATTAAATTGATGAATGCCCTGATTACTGAAAAATATCGCGATCGAAGAAGCTTGCCACATCACAATACTACTGGTCACCGTAATCCCCACCAGGGATTTAAGGCCATAGGTCTTACCCCAATGTTTAATGTTGCTAGTTATCTTGCCAGTTATTTTGCTAGTAATGGTGCCAGCAAATTTTACGATGTTATTGCGACGGTTGATGACGGTAACGGGGATTTCTAGGGGATAATAGCTATCCTGCATTACTTTAGGAGGCGTAACTAAACCCCCAGGTTCCCCCGTCAATAAATCCAACGTTTGGCCCTGGGCTAATTTAATTACTTCTTCCCAGGATTGGTGACGATCCCTCACCTTCGGGGCCATCAATTCATCGAGCAGCGTTCCTAACTCCTCAGAAACATGGGGCACCAGCGATCGCCAATCCGTATCAGCCTCGTTTAACTCAGAAGGATGAATCCCCACCAACCCATAGGCCATCGTCTTCCCCAAGGCATAAATATCAGAACAGGGTACGCCCCGACCTTGGCTTTGTTCTGGAGCGGTATAACCATGGGAAATAACCTGGGTTAGGTCACGCTTAGCGACTTTCGTCCAAAAAGTTGGGCTATCCGTAACCCGGACAGTACCAAAATCAATCAGGGCTAATTCCAGATTGGGCATGACCATGATGTTACTTGGTTTAATATCCCGGTGGACATATCCCAACCGATGGAATTTAGCGAGTAAGGTTGCTAGCTGAATTAACCAATTTTTAACCAAATTTTCCTCAGGGGGATCATGGTGTTTACGCCAGACTTCTAGGTTTTGCCCCTCAATTTTGTCCATTACCAGACAATGGTAACGATGTTTGTAGTTTTTAAATTGAAGCTGAAAATAACTATCCTTAGCGGCTACCTTGGGAATATGGGTAAAGCCTTTTTGGGTTAATAGCCTTAAAACCACATACTCTTGGTTAAATAAATCCACATATTTAGGAGTAGCGTTAGACTTTAAAACCTTAATGATTTTAGCTTTCGTTCCGCCAGGGCCAGGTTCTTCGCTGTCGATCGCTTCATACAGATTAGAAGGAAAATCCCCTCCCGTTCTCAAGGCCTTAATTACACGGTAACGTTGCTTAATCAGGAGGGAGCTGCCGCAACCTTGACAACAAAACTGATCCCCCTCCTGTTCCGGGGATGGGCAATAGGGATTGATACAAAGGGAGATGTTCAACGGGTTTGATTGGGGGTCATTCATCTTTGATGCAATGGATTAAGCCCTGAATATTATCTAGTGTATAACCCAATTCAAACGTTGTTAACTCCTGTAACTTATCCTTATCCGTAAGGGTTTTTAAGTTCTTTTTCACTGAGCGATCGCTATGACAGTAGTTAGCTAGTTTTAGAGTAATTGGTTGTAACAGATTAATTACTTGGGAATCCCTAATCTCGGACTGGGGGGACAATAAACGAAACTTCCTGAGCACATCGAAGCTACTCACTTCATTGGTATTGAACGCTTCAATAATTTCATCGGTTACTTCTGCTACGATGATTTTCGTTAAATATCTTAGTAACGTGTTGCCCATCTCCAATTGTTCATGTTCCCCGTGTTGAATACCATAGATCAGGGAACGGCGACGGAGGGACGAGATCGCCTTCACAAAATCACCGGAACTGCCATAGCTTAACTGATGTTCCTGGAGTACTTCCGACAGGGTCGCGAACCTTTCCACCGTCAAACAATACATAATTTCTGATTCTAAAGGACTCAGTTTATCCAATTGCTCTTGAATCATCTGTTCTAAACTATAGCCCAACACAATGGTTAACTGGTCTAAAAAGCGGACAACTTCGCCACCAAAGGTTTGTTTAATATCCTCAGCTACTAACTTTAAAGCCCAGGGATGGCCTTGATAAATATCAATTAACTTAGGCCATTGTTTAGGATCCTTGAGCCCATAGTTTTGTAACAGGCCGATCGATTCATCTAGGTTTAATCCAGGTAATTTGATCTGATGAACGCGATCGTCGGTATTGGCGTTAATCGTACAATCATTTAATTCCTCTCTGCTAGTGATAATGACACAACTTTGATGCTCTTCTTTCACTAAACAGCGAAGTAAACGTTGATAATTTTTATAATCCTCGCAGTATTGGCCATTTAAAACGTGGTCTTCAAACAAACTATCCCAATTATCTAAGACCAACAAACATTTGTGGTTGCGTAAAAAAGCCATCAACTTATTTACGGGATCTGTGGAGGTTTTGTCCGTAATAAATTCAAAATTATTAATAAACGTGTCTAATGGCTCTGGATTATCTAATTTACGCCAAATAAAGTAAGGAAAATCATTGATCACTAAAGTTTGTAACCGATTGGCTAGGGACGTTTTCCCAATACCCCCCATGCCAAAGATCCCCAATACCGAGCATTTGCCTTCTAAGATCAGGGATTGATATTGATTAATGAGTTCCTGGCGACCATAAAAGCGAGTAGCCCTAGGTAATCCGATCGCATCTTTTTGACTAGTACGAAAGTTGTCCTTTAAGGAGTAATTTGGGGCTAGCCATTCAATTAAATCTTCCCACCGACTTAAAGTATTACGCTCGCAGTTGGTTAAAACTTCCCCATAACGATAAATAGTTTTAGAAAGGTTAGCCCTTAAGCCACTGAGGCTAATGTAACAAATCTGGGCAATATCCTTGGGGGAATTCCCCATTAAAATTCCCCTTAGGTAAACCTTTTCTCGACTAGTCAAACCAGTATTAGTTTTACGTTTAAGAAACTGACAACGGGCTTGACCTAGATCTTCGTACAACTTTGCTAAATTCCAAGTGTTAGCAGCCTCTTGAAATAAATCATCGTCATTAGGTACCAAACCATTATCATTGCCCATAGGAAATAGCTGCTATTAACAATCATTTGATCAAAATCATACAAATAAAATGCAGCCTAAATCCCTCGGATTTGAAAATCACAACCAAAATACTAACTCTTAGTATAGAAACATTATTCTATATTTAAGTTCAGGAAAAAGACGAGTATCAAAATAAATAATTATGTTTTTTGTTTAATGGAACTAAATATAATTTAGTGGAAGAGAGTTAAACATTGAGAACTGATTACAACTTACAACACGAAGATTTTGGGCTTGTATCCTTGATTGATTAACATCGAAAAATATCGCGATCACGGCCCCCATGGCTTCGCATTAATGATCCCCAAACCCACAGGAGATAAGGTTTTAAGTTTTGCTGATTGTGCTAATTATTTTAGCTATATTTTGGTTATGGACAAAAAAACTCCTCAGCAAAGCCAAAGGAGTAAATTTAATTAGGGTGCATCTACCAATAACTTGTTCTAGTTCCTTCGCAAAATTCAGGATAAATTTGGGGTAGTGCTAAAGCTTTAAGGATATTTAGACCCAGGATAATTGATTATCAAGGGGTTTGATCTTCCTGATCCTTACTTGCATAGGATTAATATAGGACTACTTGATAAAAATAAATCCCTAAGCCTAAAACCCTTTAATCATCTCTATTCTAGAGTGTTAATCTTTATAAATTGCCTATAAGGGTTATTGCCAGTAACTCCTCATCAGGAATGGCGGATCAAGGGGATTAATCTAAAAAATGCTCCAAGCTTAGGGCCTTTAGGAGAGAAATTGGTAACTGTCGCACCTCTCCAGCATTGTCTAAGCGATCGTTGAATTATCAATATTGACATCTTGCCACCGGCCATTGCCGATCGCTTGAATTGCTTCCTTCAGGTTAACTGCTCCCGTATAGAGGGCTTTCCCTACAATTACCCCCGTTACTCCCATGGGTTCGAGGGCCAGTAAACTAAGTAAATCCGTTAAGGAACTCACCCCCCCCTGATGCAATTATCGGTTGATGGGCTTTGCTCGCTAAATTCCGGAGGGCTTCTAAATTTGGGCCTGCGAGGGTGCCATCTCGACTAATATCCGTATAAATAATAGCCGCCACCCCAGATAAGTTATCCGTGGTGACTAGTTCTTCTGCTAACACCTCCGAGGTTTCAAGCCAGCCCCTAGTGGCTACTTTGCCATCCCTCGCATCAATACCCACCAAAATCCGATCGGGATACATGGTTGTTAACTCCTGTACCAACGCTGGATTTTCTACTGCGACAGTACCTAAAATACAACGATCCACCCCCAGCTCCAATAATTGTTGTACTTTGCTGCGATCGCGAATTCCGCCCCCTACCTGTACCGGAATCGATAGGGCCCGCACAATTTTTTCAATGATCGGGAGGTTTACTGGTTCTCCGGTTTTAGCTCCATCGAGGTCAACTAAATGCAACCTACTGGCCCCTTGGCTTTCCCAATCCTTGGCCATGGCTACTGGATCTTCATGGAAAACCTGGGACTGGTCATAGTCCCCTTGATATAAACGGACACATTTTTGATCCAGCAGATCGATCGCGGGGATTACTTCCATAGAGATAAAACCTAACTTGAGTTTTGACTTCAATTTTTTAATTTACAAATTAGGATTTTACTGGACTAATTCCTTAAAGTCGGATGCCATAGTCAATTTTTGTAAATTTTTCCTTATAGTTTGCCCACAATCTTATGCAAGAAAGGCTTATATACCTATCCATGGGGCAACTAAGAATATTTACTTATTAACCCCCATGGTTGATTGTCTTGGAAATTATCAATAGGATAGATTAACAAATAAATCACTACTGATTGATATAGCAGTCCTAACTAAGTCATAACAGGGAGATCCTTACTAGACTTGGCTTTTAATTTACTCAATTGCCACAAGTTATTTAGGATTGCTATAACTCCCCTAAGGTTTTAACTTTGTTTTAGCTTGGGGACAAATATCCATAGGCAACGAAGTAATAAGAACTGGTGCATTATTTGTACGTTAACCGAGGGTTAGCGTTTGATTTCTTTTTTATCAATTAATCAATTAATATACTGAATTTTATCGGGTGTAAAAGGCTATTTGAAAAGCCCCCCTTGCCTCCCATTCTGGGGGAAATCACATAGATTTTAACCAATGAAGTCCACAAAATTGAGGGATTTAGGGAGCGAATCAACAACATTTGATACTTTTCAAACACGTTCTAAGAACTCCAATGTTTAATTTGATCAATCTCATCGCAACTACTTTCTAGCAATGTAAAACCATGTACAGTAACCCCAGCAAACTTTCCTTAAGAAAATTTTATCTTGGTGAGCTGTTGCTTTTAGCCGGAATTATTACCCCTGCCCAATTATCGGTGGTTTTAGAAGATCAGGAATTTACGTCCTACCAAATGAGGGTAGGAGAGATCCTACTTAGTCGAAATTGGATTACAGAGCAAACCTTGAAATTTTTTTTAAAGGACATTTTTGAAATTCAAAAAACAAAACATTTACCGATAGGGAAGTGTCTTAAATATGCTGGATTAATGACCGATCGCCAAATTCAAAATGTCCTTCAAGAACAAAGTAAATGTTGGATGAAATTTGGAGAAGTAGCAGTTTTGCATAATTATTTGCGACAAGAAACCCTAGATTTTTTTGAAGAGTACTTTTTTCAGAAAAAGAAACTAATTTCCCTTTGGGGACCATGTTACAACAGGCTGGATTTATTTCAGGGGAGGAACTGGAGAAGTGTTTACAATATCAAGCTAAATATTCTGATTTTCGGATTGGGGAAATTTTAAGCCGCTTTAATTTTGTTAAGCAAGATACGGTGGATTTTTTGTTGAAGATTTTCCCGTGATTAAAGAATCAAAAAATATGCGTTTAGGGGCTTGTTTAAAACAGGCTGGGATTTTAACCGATGAACAAATAGAAAATTTATTAATTCAGCAAAATTATCATTGGACTAAATTTGGTCGCGTGGCGGTTTCCCTTGGTTATATCAAAAAGGAAACTTTAGAATTTTTAAAACCTATTTAATGCCCCATGATCAAACTTGGGCTGATTGCCGTATTATCAATAGCCCGAACAAGGTATTAAACTTATACTATTCGCAAAATGCCTCTACGGATAGTTTTGTGCTTTCAAAAACCCTAGATCATGATCCTTCAGAAGAAACCCCTGAACCTAAAGCCCCTATTGCCTCAATGCCCCTATTGCCATCGGATTACCCAGTAGAGCTGAAATCTGAACTACTGGCTGAGCGGGGGACATAGTTTGAGCCTGGGGGGATTTATAGTCCATTGAATTTAGTATGGGATTTTTACTCCTTGTCCTAGTAGGATTTCAGCTCTATTTATTTCCCATAATTATTCCAAGAGACTATATGTTGGGACTTGAGCGATCGCAAAACCAGATTTTTATCTAGGCCGTGTCATGAAGTAATACTAAATCAATCAATCAATTAATTGGAGCTACAGATAAAATATCCCCCTAAACCTTTAACAAGGCTGAACAAGAAAGAAATACGATACGAGTAATAATTAA
>JAAUPO010000253.1 GCA_012033095.1 Synechococcaceae cyanobacterium RL_1_2
GCACTGGTTAATGGTGATGGGAGTCCAGATCCAGTTCCCGCTGCGATCGTCGAGGAAGGGGACGTAACGACGGCCAGTTCTTCCACCGAAGAAATGCAGATCCCCTTCACCAGCGATCGAGATGTAGAGACCGACAGTAGTGAACCGTCCCTAGAGCTAAACCCCGATGCAACTGAACTAACTGAACTAACTGAACTGGAGCCGATTGAACCTCAGGATGGGGAGGTTGAGGATTTAGGCCCGTGGAGCGATCGTGACCCGTCCGGATCCCAAGATGCCCAGGGATTGATGGCCCCTGAGGAAGTCAGCTTGGAGGCGCAAACAATTCCTCCCATGGATAATGAACTTAGGGCCAGGGAACAGCACCCCATAGACAACAACCAAGGTATAGAGCTTGACACTAATTCTCCCTGGGATGAACCCCTAACCCTTAACGTAGATGAACCTCTCCAGGATGCAAACCCAACCCCTAACCCCACCGGTAGCGTCAGCAGTGTAAATGAGAGGGATCTGCTACACGATTCGATCGATCGCGAAATAGATCAACTATTAGGGGATATTCTTCGGGAACCAACGGACATTGACCTTAACCGTGAAGTCCCCGGTGACTCCGTTGGGATTACAGACGACCAGGACGAGGGTACGACTCCCGACCGTCAACCCCTTGATCTAGATGGGGAACTATCCCAATTATTGAGGCCAGAACCATCGGATATTGATGATTTGGTGGCGGAAATAGAGCAAACCTTAACGATTTATCCTGGGGAAGAACCCAGCTCCCTTTCTCCCCTATCCCCATCCATCCCATCTCCCTATGATGCGGTAATTGAGCTAGATCAAAATTATTTGGTGGCTAATAGTAGGGGGCCATTAATGATCACCGGGACGCTAGGAATTTTATATAACGGTGCAACCTATACCGGCTCGGCTCGCATTGAAGGAGCAGTGGTCTATGAGTTTGCTGATCCCCAACAGACTGATCCCCAACAAACGGATACCTTACCTATTGAGTTAAATCAAAGTTCTGGGCCCCTAATCTACCAGTGGGACTATGATCCCCAATGGCAAACGGTGTTGATCATTGGAGAAGTGAAATTTGCAGGAAATTTATATCTGGAGGGACAGGCTGAACCCATTCCCCTTGCAACGACGGAAACCTTTAATATTACCCTTGCTGACTATATCCAGCAGTTAGCGACCATTGCCCCTACCCCAGAACCATCCACTGGAGAGGAGGAAGAGCTTGGGGATAGTGACACGGGCACCATCGTACATCAACGCGATCGCCCCAGACGATTAGATTTGGTTAAAGTGGATGGGGTTACACCACCATTAATCGAACGCCGAGTTTCTAACAATATTTTACCGCCAAAGATTAGCAACGGGGGTGGCCAAGTTAAGAAGAGTTTGGATTTGCCCGCATTTGTCAAAACGCCATCGGTGCTGAATCGACCGGCGATCGCGCTGATGGGCCAAAGTGTACCGGAGTCACCGTCAACCGATATTTCAGAGTCCTCCGCACCAGAGGGCCCATCGCTTGATGGCCAGAAAGCAGAAGAATCGATGGAAATTTCTGGGGAAAGGGCTACCCAGTCAGAATTAATCCGTCCTGATGAAGTGGTGTTGATCGATGAAAGCTCAACGCAACTTGAATTGACATTAGAACCGGAAGAGTCTGGGTCAGAACCTAACGCCAGTGCCTCGCCATCGATCCCAAGCCCGCCCGGTAGCCCCACCGTGGATAAAATGGATAAAACCGATCAGGATGGTTTATTAGAAGGGTTTGGTTTTCAGCGGGAAGTGCAACAATCAGAACCCGTACCGACATCCCTCGATCGCATTTTAAGTGAAAAATTAGATGAGCGTTTTTGGGATAAATTAAATTTATTAGCCCAGGATAGCCCGGACGAAGAAGTTTCGGAGTTGGAGTTAACCGATGAAGAGCTTCAAGTATTGACGATGGGGCCAGAGGAAGACCATGGTGCCATGGAAAGTGAAAATAGTGGGGAGGATTTGGATAGTTTAGATTTAGAGCAAGAGGCTCTGGATGATGATGTAACTTCGGTGGAAGAGCAAGTGATTCTTAGCCCTGAAGCCCAACATCTATCGGATTTAATCGCTGAAGCCCAAGGGGAACTATTTCCCTTGGCATTACCGGAGCAATTACCCACCTTAGAGGGAATGAATGAGGAGCTCGCCCATCTCAGAAAGGAATTGGCTAATTGGGAAAAAGCGATCGATCAATTACTCACTTACACTGAACCAGATCGTTCCGGAAAGGCGATTAATCCTAATACCATGGCCACCGCGTCCATTGCTCCGTCGCGATTAGAGCTATTAGTGGATGACTTAAGTAAGGAGGAAGAATCAGATCAGGAGTACATCCCCTCCGACACGATAGAAGAGCTAGGGACAGGGGATTTAGAGGCCGCTAAATATGATGCTTCCGGTTTACCCTATCCCCAAACCCATTCTTCCCATCTGCAAGTGGTGCCCCAGGATCAACCATGGGAGGAAATTCCTGAGCCGGTATTAATTTTGCCAAAATCGGAATTTACCCCAGGGGAATCGGTGTTGGTCACAGTGCGGTTATCGGCCTATCCTGGCTCTATCTACATCAAATTGTGGTTACAGGATTTACAAACCCATCTGCTGGTGGGGGGCCCCTATCTTTTAGTGGAGTTAATGCCCGATCAACGGGGTTGGCTGGAGGGGATGAAGAAAATTAAAATCCCTGAAGGTACGATGGATCTACGCTTTGAAGCGATCGCGATCGATCCCCAGCAACAACAGGAAAGCCGCAAAGTGGGGATAAATACCATAGTTTTACCGCCCTTAGAGGATTAACCCAACCCCAAAGAGGCCTACTAAGGAATAAAAATTTAATGAAATCTAAAACTTAAAGATGGATGGGTTGTACTAAGTCCGCCCAGTAAAGTAAGGAAATTAGGACTTACGTACAAGCCCCCTAAATTCCCTCAATTTTGGGGACGTGCTTGAACAATCCTAAACATTAAATTGGGCCATAAACTGGCGATCGATCCGATCTTTCCATCGCCATAACCACTGACTGCGATAACCCCACAGGCCCCAGGACGCGATCGCGGCACCATCTCCGGTACCAATCAGAGCCAAATAGTTAGTTTGGGGATGATAGGGTTTGAGGGGTTGGCCCTGCAATAACCGTTGCCAATTAGTAAATAACGGTGGCCCCTGTCTAACCGCAAACACCCCGGCTTTTGGTCGTTGATAGTTCACCATGGTGGCAATATCCCCAGCAGCCAACACAAAATGATGGGAACAACTTTGTAGGGTATCTTGGACTAACACAAATCCGCGCCCATCGGTGGTTAATCCTGCCGCCTTCAGCCATGGGGGGGCGATCGCGTTGGTTACCCAAATTAATTCATCGTAGGGCCACCGGGAACCGTCCATGGTTAATAATGCTCTGTTGGTAACCTCGGTAATAGATTGGTGGCAATGAACCCTAATGCCCTGATTAACTAATTGCCGTTGCACGATCGCCCTTACCATCCCATTGTGGTGGGGCATTAGATCTGGGCCCCGTTGAAACAAGTCCAGTTGGTACGCCGGTTTTACTCCTAGGCTATTTAAGCGACGGTTAATGGTAAAGGCCAGTTCTACCCCCCCAGCCCCTCCCCCCACAATGGCTAAGCGACTCGGTTGAAGACGACGGGGATAATCTTGTAAAAATTGCTCCCACCAGTCTAAAAAAGGAGCCACTGGTTTGGCTGGGATACCATAGGATTGCGCCCCCGGAGTTTGAGCCATCCCAGGGGTACTACCTAAATTTAAGGACAAATAATCAAAACGGACAGCACCATGGTTACAGCAGGATATGGTTTTTCGTTGCAGGTCTAAACCGATTACCTCGTCATGGATTAGGCGGGCCCCACTACGGGCGGCTAATTGGGCCAAATCAATGTGGGTCTCGTGGTATTGATAATAGCCAGCAATTTGCCCTGGCAACATCCCAGAATAGGGGGTAAAAATTACGTTGGTAATCAAGGTTAAATCTACCCCAGCCAAGGGATTCTCCTGCCATAGTTTCAACGCGATCGCGTGGCTATGGCCTCCCCCCACTAACACTAACTTTTGCTTCATCGTTGATTTAATTTACCCCCGAAGCCGTCACCCTTTGATTAGAAATTTATGCTTAACTAAAGTTAACGTATTGTTTCAATAGTTAAACCTGGTCAACCACGATGGTGACTATTACCATGGTCTTTCAACCCCGTTGAATGGGCTAAGGTAATTTGACCCCATTCCAGGATGGGACAGGCTTAGGCCAATCGTCCCTTGCCATCTCCCTCTGATCACCAAACTAACTAGAAACTAACTAACTTATAAATTCTGTCATTTTGATTCAAAGTTAAACAAATTAAACAAATTAAACAAATTTATTTAATGTATTATTATTTCGCCCAACCCCAACCCCCTTACTTTCTATTGTTTGCCGGTTTTTTGATTGCGTTGACCTCTGGTTTAGCGTTCCAAAAAAACCTGTCCTTAATGGTGGACGCGATCAGCAAAAAAGATAACACCGTCAGCCAAAACCTATTTATTGGTTTTCCTTTCTATGGCATCTGTTTAGGAGTAATTATCTTTTTAGCTTCCGGTTTAGAAATCTTTTTAGGTAGCCGTTCCGTTTCCTATGGTCTATCCGTCGTGTTAACCACCCTCACTGCTGGTTTAGTCTGGACTCAACTCCAAGGACTGCTCAAACAAGTGCGGGAAGAAGGTATCGCTTCTTTGGATTTAGATAATATTTTTTAAGTTCCATTGACCCGTCCCCGTTATTTAAAGGGTTCAATCAAAGATGTTAGGGGATTGCCCCTGACCCATTTTTTGAATACTGAACAGATAACGGGGAACAGGT
>JAAUPO010000254.1 GCA_012033095.1 Synechococcaceae cyanobacterium RL_1_2
GCAAAGTTAAACAAGCTTTTATTGAGAATAAAATTTTAAAAAATCGCTGAAACTATTATTCTTTCCTTGAGTGAAAATTAGTATGCGTTTGCCCTAAGTATGGGATAGTTATTTTTTCCAATGAAACGCTTTGAGCCCTATTTATTTCCCGTAATTATTCAAAAAGACTATAATTGTTAATTGGTTCAACCTTTTTGATCCTCACTTGTATTAGGACTACCTAGAAGCGATAGAACACTTTAAACCTGAAACTCTTCTTAGCTAAGGATTTCAGTTTAAAAATATACTTTCTGAACCTGGCCCAAGATCAACGTTTTAATGCTAATTGATGACACTCCCTAGAAGCGATAGAAAACTTTAAACCTATACCTAGAGTAATTGACCCCGTAAGTTGATGCTCTAGGGAGTACATAGTATTAGAGCCTTATTCCTCAATTCCTCAACTCCTCAACTCAAGGCATGGGAAATAGATTGTAAATTTACACCAAGCCATACTAGGGGCCAACGTGCTCTGATTGGGTGAGTTAAGACCCTTGAAAGATGGCGGAACCGATTCTTACCATAGTAGCCCCCGCCGCGATCGCGAGGCCATAATCGTTGGTCATACCCATGGATAATTCCGTTAAGTTAATTCTTTGCCAAGGTTGTTGATTAATTTTAGTTTTGAGGGCTGCTACTTGGTTAAACGTGGCTGCGATCTGTTCTTCGTTTAAATCTAAGGGTAAAATGGTCATTAAACCAGCAATCTGGACGTGGGTTAATTGATCTAGTTGGGGCAAATCTGACCATAATTCTTCAGCTTGCCAGCCATATTTATCTGGATCAGGGGCTAGTTTGACCTGTAAACAAATTTTTGGTTGGCGGTTTAATTCCTCCGCGATCGCGTCAATTTTTTGGGCTAACTTCAAACTATCCACCGCATGAATCCAGTCAAAATGGGCCACTACTTTTTTCGCCTTATTGGTTTGGAGATGGCCAATAAAATGCCAATTAACATCACTGCGATCGGCGAGGGCTTCTAGCTTAGGTTGGGCTACCTGAAAACGATTTTCCCCGAAGTCTCTTAACCCTAAATCATAGGCGATCTTAACCTGGTCTAAGGTCGCTTGTTTGGTAACGGCAATGAGTTTCACCGATGGGGGCAATGCCCTTTGGAGGTTAAGGATGCGATCGGCTAAATTCTGAACCATAGGGCAACACAATTCACAATTAGGGTGAAAACGAATTAATGAGACTTAAACATTTTTTGAGGTTGACAAGACCAAAAACCTTGCAAAGTAAAGGATATTACTTCAAAGGGACTACAATGCCCCAAAGCTATATCTATCAAGCATTCAACTATTTTGAAGTCAAACCTTTACTAAATAACGCTTTTATTGATCAGACTTTTTTGTTTAGAGGCGGTTTATAAAGTCAGGGGGGCAAGGGGGGCTTTTTAAACATCCTCTTCATAACTCAACTCAAGTTAAGGAATAAGAATTTAATAACATCTAAAACTTAAATATCGATGGGTTACGCTCCCTTGAAGGATACCCTACAAATTTCTAAATTATTTAATTCACGATACTAAGAAGATCCATCAGTCTCTAATTAATTTCTATAATAAATAGAGCGGGTTTCATTATTGTAGATAACAGAATGAACTCTATAATTTCTTACTGTACAAAGATTTTCGTATACTTAACCATAAATAAAGCCGCTATAAATTAATAGAACGTGCGGTTATGAACCTTTTGTAGAGCTTTGGCTTCTGGGTTATCCAGACTAATGCGGCGCAGATCCCGTAAACGGTTGTCCACTAAGAGCTTGGCATCAGCTCTAGTTATGGTTTGAAACGTATTTTTGTCTCCGTCCATGGTTACCAAGAAAAATAAACGTTGAGCGTATAGCGTCGTAAATAATTCCTGATTATTTTTAATCACGCAAATCCGAAATAACATCCCAAAGGTTGGATGTTGCAAATATTGTTCTTTATTAGCCATCAAAAATCCCAGCGATCGCGAATTGAATCTATTCGGGTATCTCAACCTTAGGAGAATATTATTGCTTAGTATCCCAGATTTTGTAAGTAGGTGAGAGCCAATATTTCTCAGGACTTACGCAAAAATTTTAATTCTGTCCTGGGAACCATGATGTTTGGGGACAATCGTTCAAGCAAGTTCCCCAAATTTAGGGGATTTAGGGGGCTTGTGCGTAAGTCCTATTTCTATTAATTGTTGCTTTTGCTCCAACACAATCTAGACGAAATCCAAGGGAATTTTTCTTTCTGCACCCATGGGGGATAGGGATATGGGAACATTTATTTTGGTTTTGAGATAACAATACTTGCTGCTATGAATAGTACGATCCCCATTCCCATTGCGATTCAAACGTTGCATCCCCTCGCCCAAGTGCCGAATTATGCCCATTTAGGAGATGCAGGAGCTGATTTATTTGCCGTAGAAGCCACCACGATCGCCCCTGGTCAATGGCAAGCGATCGCCACTGGGTTAGCCGCAGAAATTCCCATCGGTTATGAATTACAAGTACGCCCCAAAAGCGGCATTGCCCTCAACCATGGGGTCACGGTGTTAAATAGCCCTGGCACCGTTGATGCGGGCTATCGAGGGGAAATTAAAGTAATTTTAATTAACCATAGTTCTAAACCCTTTACCATTCAACCCCAACAAAAAATCGCTCAACTTATCCTAGCGAAGGTCGAACAAGCCAACTTTCAGATAGTAGCAACCCTTGGCTCTTCCGATCGCGGAGAGGGGGGATTTGGGTCAACAGGCTTAGTTTAGACCATGGAACTTATTTACATAGGACTTACCCACAAGTCCACTAAATTTCCCAAGGATGGGGGGGGACTTGGTTGAACTATTTTCCCAAAGCATGATTGTTGCCAGACCCAAAATTAACTGTTTGCGTAAGTCCTGATCACGTGATCCCCTGATCAATCCTGATCAATTTAGAATAATGGGACTTAAAAATTTTTTTGGCATTAACAAGACTAAAAAGCTTCCAGAATCCAGAATAAAGGATATTACGTCAAAAGTCCTAAACTTCCCCAAAGCTATGTCTATCAAGCATTTAACCATTTTGAAGCTTAGTACTACAAAAAATTAAAAACATAAGGCTAAGATCGGTTGTAAGATTGACTAGATAAGGCTTTTGAGCTTGTTAGGCTAAATTCTTGCAGGGAAAACATTGCAAGCTTTTTGTCCTAGTAGTTAGATTTTGAAGTCAAATCTTGGCTACATAAGGCTTTTAAACCTGTTATCAGGCTTTTTTCTTTAAGTCCCAATAATCGGAATCATGGTTATGGCTTTGAACTATGGAAATTTAGCGGCAAAAGCTCAACCATGGATTTTTATCTTGGGATATCATCGATTTACACTTATAAAATTGGGTAAAAATGGCAGAGTGTTACATATCTTTAACTTCTGTGACCATAACTACACACGGGGCCATACCCTAAGGTAAATTAACCTTTAATTAAAATTCGTCGGTGATTATCTTGCTGACAACATAACAAAGGAGAAATAATCAATGTCCCATAGCGTAAAAATTTACGACACCTGCATTGGTTGTACCCAATGTGTGCGCGCTTGCCCCTTAGATGTATTAGAAATGGTTCCTTGGGATGGCTGTAAAGCTGGTCAAGTAGCTTCTTCTCCCCGCACTGAGGATTGTGTAGGCTGCAAACGTTGTGAAACTGCATGCCCCACCGATTTTCTTAGCATTAGGGTTTACCTTGGTGCAGAAACTACCCGGAGTATGGGTTTAGCATACTAACTTTTTCAGTAGCTATTTAAAATGCATCTTTATTCGTTCACATCTTGAACCTAGGGCGCACATGCGCTCTTTTTTTTTGCGTAATTGGACTCCCCGATCGCGGTAGGCCTTTGATAGGATTAAATCTTGCTAGTTGCGGTAGTCTATTATGAAATTGATTTCTTTCGTTTCTTTGGTGGTGTTTGGTGTTGGTGTTTATGGAATCCCTGACGCGATCGGGCAGACCCAACCGGTAGAAACCGTTGCCCCCCAAGGAGATACTCCCCAACTACAACAGCTAGGGCAAACCCTGAATAGTAGCTATAACGCATTTAACCAAAGCCTTAATCAAACCTTTCAAGACTTAAACAATTGGCTAGATAACCAAGATCAATTAGCGATCGAGAACCTCAATCTCAGCTATAGCCAACTCCAGACCCTCATTGAGACCAACGAACTATTAAAAGAATCGCTGAAAAATCGCCCTTGATGTCAAAAAACTGATGAGATACGAAGACAGCGAGATTCGCAGAGCCGCCGCTCGGCTGTTCAACTGGACCCAAGGCTAGGAGCACTACCATGGCAGCCCCCAAACGACAGCCCAGGCGCTTCAACGGCCTCACCTATCGCGAACTCCAGCGCCACAACCGCAGCCGACGCAGCCAACTGCCAAAAGAACAGCAGCGCCAGATTAAACAGGCGGGCCTGTGCAACCTGGGCTGGGCCAATGTCATCGACCTCTACCACCAGCTTGCGGTCCTGGAAACGGCCAGAGAAGTGACCAGAGAAGAAGCCCGAGAAGCAGCTCTGGATGCAGCCCTGCCCTGCCTCGAAGATCTCTTTCTCGAAGCCGATCGCATCGGCAACCAATACCAAACCGCTGGGGAGCAGGACAGCTTTCAGCAACAAATGGCAGACATTGCCAGCGACATTTCCAGCTTGATTGATCAACAATTTCCCGATACTGAGCCGGAAATCATCAGCTTTACACCGCCCAGACGGCGGAAGTAGCGCGAGCCCGGTCTTGTGTTGGGAGCCTGCGACTCTAACCACAGCCTCCCCATGTCTCCAACCAATTCTCCAGGCGATTCCCCAAGCCGAGCCCAGCCTCCAAGCGCTGTTCCAGCAAGCCGACAAAAT